>JAOPYO010000032.1 GCA_025964575.1 Actinomycetes bacterium | reverse complement strand
GGGCTGCATCACGTGGCCATCTCGGTGGAGCGGGCGAACTGGCAGCGGCTGCGCGGCAAGCTGGACGCCGCCGGGGTGGAGGACATCCTCGAGGGCGACGCCTCGAGCTACTTCCGCGATCCCGATGGGGCGCGGCTGGAACTGCTCGCCGACCCCCTCGGCGAGATGTACGGCCATCGCGTGATGTGACTCCCGAAGGGGGCGGTGACCGCTGGAGGGGCGTGGCCGGGCCGGGTTCGAACGGGGCGCCGTGACCGGGGATGATCAGCGCGGGCCTGAGGGCCAGCACCTCAGCGCTCATGATTGTTCCCCTCAGAACTCGAAAATCTTCGCACTTCGGCTCCGGTCTGTGACGCGTTGTGGCAGATGCCGATGCGGCGGGTCAGGGCAGGACGGCGTCGATGTATCCGCCGTCCACCCGGACTGCACCGCCGGTCGTGGCGGAGGCGTGCTCGGAACTGAGGTAGACCACCATGTTGGCGATCTCCTCGGGCTCGATGAGCCGGCGCAGAAGCGAGTTCGGCCGGTGCTCGGCCATGAACCGCCGCTGCGCCTCATCCCACGGCAGGTCCGTGCCCACCAACTCCGCGAGGAAGTCCTCGACGCCCTCGGTGTGCGTTGGACCCGCCATCACCGTGTTCACAGTGACACCGGTGCCCGCGACCGCCTTCGCGTACCCGCGGGAGACTGCCAGCAGCGCCGTCTTGGTCATGCCGTAGTGCACCATCTCCACGGGGGTCACCACGGCGGAGTCGCTGGCGATGAACTGCACCCGTCCCCAGCCACGCTCGGTCATGCCGGGAAGGTATTGGCGCGCCAGCCGGATGCCCGAGAGCACGTTGACCTCGAAGTAGCGCCGCCACTCCTCGTCATCGATTTCCAGTACGGGCTTGACCCCGAAGATTCCCAGGTTGTTGATCAGCACGTCGACGACCGGCAGCTGATCGAACAGCTGCCGGGCTCCCTCGGCGGTCGCGACGTCCGCGGCCACCCCCCTCACATCGGCGCCGGGGATCTCCTCCAGCAGAGCTCGCACCGTCGCGGCGACGCGCTCCTCGTCGCGGCCGTTGACCACGGTGGTGGCGTCGGCGCGGGCGAGGCCTGCGGCGATCGCGCGACCGATTCCCTTGGTCGATCCACTGACGAAAGCAGTACGCCCGCTGAGGTCGATGTTCATGAGACCCATTGTTTCCAATGGCCACTGAACGCTGTCGCCCGGCTACCGGTTGACGGCGATAACCACAGGATGGCCCGCAGCAGATTTCTCGTCAGGATTTCCTGTCCAGGGTGAAGGCGGTCACCTCATCGAACCCGCGCACCACGAGAGGCCCGACCGGGGACAGCTCGAACCGGTGGCGGGTAGCCAGGTCGGTGCCCATCTGCGCATCCACCAGCACCTGGTCCGGCGCGGCCAGCGAGGTGAGCCTGCTCGCCAGGTTCACCGTGCTGCCGAACACATCCCCCATCCGCGCCAACACCGGACCGAGAGCGACCCCGACTCGCACCGGCGGAACGGTCCGCTCCCCCGCGTGCACCTCCACCAGCTGGAGTGCGATCTCCGCCGCATCCTGAGCCAAGTCGGCGACGAACATCACCGAATCACCCAGAGTCTTGATCACCCGCCCCCGACCCGCCGTCACCATGTCCACCGATCGGCCCTCGAATCGGTCCACCAGCCGCGCAAGGTCCAGCTCCTCCAGCCGACGGCTCAATCGGGTGAACCCGACCAGATCCGCGAACCCCACAGCCAGCTGCGCGGCACGCGCCTCCTGATCGGTCTGCAGGACCCGCCCCACCGAGGCCGCGAGCTGCCTGCGCCAGGTGTAGGTCAGCAATCGCTCGAGATCAGGCAAGATGTCCGGCACACCGAGGCTGAGGAACCGAGCCCGGTCCTCGCCGACCACACCGGCCTGATCGAGCAGCTCCAAACTGAGCTCCGCCTGCGACTCTGCCAGCCTTGCCGTCGCCTGCCCCAGCGACCTGGCCAGCAGCAGCGCATGCTGTTCGTCGAACACCTCATCGGCTACCAGCCGCAAGAGCAACACCAGAGCGTCCACATCAGCATCGGTGAACTCCACCGCGTCATCATCGACATTCGCGAACCCCAGGGCACGCCAGAATCGGCGCGCCCGGTACACCGGCACCCCGGCGAGGTCGGCCACCTCCCGGCTGGTGTACCGGCGACGATGCTGCAGTAGAACAACCTCCAGCTCATCTGCTGCTGGATCTTCGACCGCCATCAGCCCCACCCACAGCCCTACCAAATGCTGTACGAATCATCGCAAACACTACGCGCGACCGACCCCGACCAGCAGCTGAGGAACCCATCCAGGGCCGAGACGCTCGGCGCCGGGCTCGGAAACGGACTCACTGCGGATACCGAGAAAGACCCTGCGGTGACCCGATGACGCGGCTGTAGGGATACTCGGTCACGATCACCAGATCGCCGGAACGCGAAGGGACCGACATGCCGACCGAGGTTCTCGCAGTTGATGATCGGGAGAAGGTACGTACGCTCACCTTCCATCGACCGGAAGCGGCCAACGCCTTCAACGAGGCTCTCTATCTCGCGCTCGCCGGCGCGCTGGAAACGGCCGCCACCGACGACGAGGTGTCGGTCGTGCTGCTCACCGGGGCCGGGAAGTCGTTCTCCTCCGGCACGGACCTGAACGAGATGGCCGCCATCGCGCAGGCGCACGCCGCAGGTGAGAGCTCCGCGAACACGGGCAAGGGCTTCGGCACCTTGCTGGACGTGCTGATCGCCTTCCCCAAACCGCTGCTGGCCGCGGTCAACGGTTCCGGGGTCGGTCTCGGCCTGACCATGCTCGCGCACTGCGACCTGGTGCTGATCGCCGAACACGCCCGGCTGCTCGCGCCCTTCACCTCGATGGGGGTCGCCCCGGAGGCGGCCAGCAGCTACCTGCTGCCGCTGCGGATGGGGCACCAGCAGGCAGCGCTGGCACTGTACGCGTCGCGCTGGTTCACCGCCGACCAGGCCGTGGCGTCCGGTCTGGCCTTGCGGACCTGCCCTGCCGAGACCTTGCTGGAGACGACGCACGAGCTGGCCCGGGAGATCGCGTCCAAGCCGCTGGCGTCGCTGCTGGCCACCAAACGTCTCGTCAGCGACGCCCATCGGGATCGGATTCTGCGCGCCCGGCAGCGGGAGGACGCCGCCTTCGCCGAACTCCTGCGGGGTCCGGGAATGGACGACAGCGTCCTGGGTCAGCTCCCCGGCAGCCGCTAGAGCGCGCGGATCTCCAGACCCGGGCAGCGCTGGAAACGCCGTACGGAGCGATACGCGAGCAGCGCTCCCCCCGTGATCATGCAATCAATCGTCGAACGATTGCGTGATCACGGAGGGAGGGAGGTGATCTCACGGGAGCGGCTCCAGGTCGGCGTGCTTGTCGAAGCCGACGTAGATCCGCGCGGAGGCGTTGGTGGCCAGTCGGGCGAGGGTCTCCAGCTCGCGAACCCGCAGCAGCACGGGGTGCTCGGAGTAGGCCGCCGCCGCGTCGGCGTGCATCCGCAGCGCGTCCGCCTCGGCCTCGGCCCGGATCCGGTGGGCCTCCGCCTCGCTCTCGGCCGCCATCCGCTCCGCCTCACGCCGGGTCTGTGCCACGATCCGCTCCGTCTCGGCGCGCGACCTGGCCTCGATCGCCTCCCGCTCGGCCTTCGTACGCGCGTCGACGAGGTGAGCCTCGCTAAGCCGCTCGGCGGTGAGCACCCGGTTCATGATCTCCTGGAGATTACCGGGAAATACGAGGTCCTTCACATCGGCGCGGAGAATGGCGACTCCATAGCCGGCCGCGGCGTCCGTGACATCACTGAGAATGTCCTCGCTGAGCTGATTGCGATTGGTCAGAATCGCCTCCAGCGTCATGGACGCCAGCGACCTGCGTGCGGCGAGCTGAACGTCGCTGTAAAGTCGGTCCTCATAGGAGGCCACCTTCTCCAGGGCGGCGACCGGGTCGACGACCTGGAACAGCGTGATGATGCTGACCCGCACCGCGACCTTGTCCGCGGTAAGGATCTCCTGGCCCTTGAGGGTCAGCTCACGCTCGCGCATGTCAACCAGCACGATCTCGGTGACGGGCGGGTGCTTGCGCCAGATCGAGGTCTCCGGCAGCTCATAGCGGCCGGCCTCGAGCACGCCCGTCAGCCTGCCGTCCTCGTAACGGAGACCACGGTGCGTGGACTTGATGATGATGTCGCGTGTCTGGGTCATGGCGCTCTCCCGTCTTCCCAAAGGGGAGCCGCCCCGAATCAGGTCCCGATATGAAGGACGAGCTTTCGGATGGGAAACCAGTTATCAGTGGATGACTGTTCCGAATGCACGGCTTCCGTAAGGCCGCTCGCTCCTGAGCCTGCCGGGGCGACTCACAAAAGACGATAAACGGTCATCTCTAAAAGGTCACTCGATTTTTTCGAGCCAGGGAGTGGTTTTGCGGAACTCCTTGGCCGCGAGTTCGACGACGTGCTGGATGGTCGTGATGCCGTAGCCGTCGGTGGGGTTGTGCCAGGTGAGGACCGTGATGAGGAAGTCATGGCCGTGGCCCTGGACCCGGCCGATGCTGTCGATCACCCAATGCTCGGCGTCACGTTGGAGGGTCATCCAGCCGTTCTTCAGCGCGACCTTGTCACCCTTGCGGGCAGCGGCGCTGATCCCCCACGACTCTTCCTTGACGACTTTGCCCATCAGGCCGAGGACGTACGCCCGGTTCTTGGCGTTCAGCGCGCTCTTCGGGCCGAGCAGCACCTCCAGCAGCCGACGCTGGTCCTTCGCGGTCGTCTGGGTGAGGCTCCAGCACAGCAGGTCCTTGCACTTACCGTCGACGGGCCGGGTACTGGTGAGACGGAACGCGCGGTTGGCCGCGGCGACACCGCTCGCCCCGCCGACCTTCACGTACAGCCGGTCGGCGGCATGGTTGTCACTCATGCGGATCATGACGCTCGCGTCCGAGCGTTCGGCGCTGGTGAGCCCGCGGTGCTTGCGCTGCCGCTGGAGCAGCAGGGTCATGAGGATGTCGACCTTGACCGCACTGGCTGTGACGTACTGGCCGCCGGGGTGGTAGCGGAAGGAGGCCCCGGTCGTACGGTCCACCATCTCGACCGTTACCACGCTCGCCCGTTCGGCCAGATAAGCGTCGATCGCCTTCGTCAGGCGCTGACGATCCAGCCGCTTGGGTTTGTGCGGCACGGCCGGGCTGGGACTGGCACTGGGTGAGTTCGACGGAGTCACCGCCGCGTGGACCTGCGTGGGAGTCGTCGCCGCCGCCGACTGATCATGAGTTGAGCACCCGCAGACGGCCATTCCCGTCATGAGCAGCGTGGCGACGGAGAACAGGCCGGCGAGACGTTCGCGCACGTCACGCACCGTCCCAGCGGGCACGGCGCATATCGACCTTCGTGCCCTCTGGGCGCAGTGGCGTGCCCTCTTCACGATAGTGATCTAGAGCCCGCTGCTCGTGGCCTGCCGGAGGACTGCCATCGGCTCGGATCACTCGCCACCACGGGACCCCGCCGCCGGCCATCGACATCACCCGGCCGACCTGGCGGGGACCGCCGAGCTCAAGAAACTCCGCGACGTCTCCGTACGACATGACCCGCCCGGGCGGGATCCGCTCCACCAGCTCGAGCACCAGTTCGGCATATTCATCGGGATCCGTCGGCATCGCCCGATTCTGGCGTCACCGCCGTCACCTCCGCCACCCCAGGCTCACAGTTCACATCCTTCTCCCAGCAGAGCGCTCTGGCGCCCCTGTGCTCTCCAGGACCGCTGCTGGGACCTCTGGAGTATCCGGGATCACCGGTGGCGGGGGGGGAGTTTTTGGCCGCCTTCGACGGTTTCGTCATTATTTGACACGGAATGCAAGATCTCGGACGAGATATTACATCGCGTATTGGTTCAAAGTCTTACGACCGCCGGGCGACCAGGAAGCCGGCTGCCACGACCAGCCCCACCAGACCGAGCGCGCCGACGACACTCCAGGTCACCAGCAGACGGCCGTCGCGATGGATCACCTGGATCGGCGGGACGATGCCGTCCGCGGTGAAGCGCTGGGCACCGTTCTGGCCAGCTTCGGACATCTTGGCGCCGACCAGCCGCTGGGCGGCCTGAAGCGCGGCGACGGCGTCCACTTCACCGAACCCGACGCCAGGGTCATAGCCGCTGGAGGGCCGGTTCGCGGTGCTCGCCACGATCGCCTGGGTGACCAGGGCGGGCTGCAGCGTCGGATATTTGGACCGGATCAGCGCCACCACGCCGGAGACGAACGCGGTGGCCGGGCTGGTCCCGTCACCGACCCAGTAGGTGTCGTCAGGCCCGGCGCCGATGACCTTCACCCCGGGCGCCGACACCACGACGGCTGAGTTGCGGTTGGAGAATCCGGCGTGCCGATGGGCGGCATCGACCGCCGCGACCGCGATGACGCCGGGGTAGGAAGCCGGATAGGAGTACGGGGCGTGACCGTCCCGGCGGGCCGTCTGGGTGGCGCCCTGATTGCCCGCGGCGGCGACCACGACCACACCCTTCGAGACCGCGTAGTCGACGGCCTGCCGCTCCTCCTTCGTGGGCTCGCCCTTGCCGAGCGACATGTTGATCACATTCACACCGTGATCCACCGCATAGCGGATGCCCTTGGCGATCGAGCCGTCGAAGCGCACGTTGCCGTTGAAGATCTGAAACCCGGGCTCGTCGTTCTCCAGGATCACCCGGATCGAAAGGATCTTCGCCTCCGGCGCGACCCCGATGATCCCGTCGCCGCCACCAGGACCATGGCCGTGCCCGGCGATGATCGACGCCATGTTGGTGCCGTGCAGGCGCTTGGGGCCGACGCCCGGTGGGTTGGCACCCTCGGCGTAGTCGGGACCGGTGGTGACCGAACCCGCAAGGTCCTGCTGGCTCGGGTCGACCCCGGAGTCGAGCACCGCCACGGTGACGCCCCTGCCCCGGGTGATGTTCCAGGCCTCCTCGGCGTTGACAGCGCTGAGGAGATGTTCCTCGTCATCGCGCACCTGGTCGGCCCGGGCCGTGGTCGTGGTCCCCAAGAGCACCAGACCGGCGGCCAGGACCGCCGCCGACCGCCTCAGCATGACCACCCCGGCTCGGCGCAGTCGACCCGGGCCGGGGTGGCCAGCGGGGTGAGCACGGCCTTGGCCAGGTCATCGGCGACATCGGGCAGCAACCCGGCCTGCCGGTCACGGGGCGGGGGCCGCCCATCGGCATAGCCGATCACCGCGAACGCGACGTACGGCCCGCTCTGCGCCGCGGCGGCCGACTTCTGAACCGCCGAGTCGGCGAACCGGGCCACTGCGGAGTCCGGGAACGCCAGGGCCCTGAGCCGTGCCGGGGCACCCGCCGACCGGAGCCTTCCCTTCGCCAGGGCCGCCGATCGCTCGTCGGCGAACGTCACCACCCCGACGGTCATCGCCGAACCCTGACTCTGATCGAGGTAGGTGGCCCGCAGCACCGCGCGGCAGCCGTACGGCCGGACGGCGACGGCGGCAGCGGAGTCCAGGCCCGTATCGCACGAAGCGGCGGCACCGATCCCCACGAGCCGGGCGGTCTCCCGTCCCCCTAGCTCGAGGCTGTAGCCGAGCTCAGCTGGGAAGATCTTGCCTGCGGGCCAGCTCTGCCACCGCCGGGCGAGCTCGAGGGCGCTCGCTCGCTGCCGCTCACCCGCGTTGGCGGTACGGGTCAGTTCCCCGGTAACCCGGATACCCGCGACCACGAGGGCGGTCAGGAAGATCAGAGCGGCGAATCCGGCGAGCAGCGCCCCGCTTCTCCGCTTGGGAGGGTCGGGAACCGGGGGCGGCCACTCACCCATGATGTCGGCTTCAGGCACGAATGCGAAGGGTAGCCCACCCCCGGAATCGGGGGCACGCTTCCCCCCGACTTCCGTGATCTTGTACTTCGTGTCGACACGCAGAGCCTGCTGGCACGTCTCCGACGCGACACAAAGATCACAGCGGGGGGTGGGCGCCGCCTGGCAGTTGGTCCTGACGGAGACCTGGCCGACCGAAGACACGCCGGAACAGCAGCCAGCCGGCCAGCAGAGCGCCGAACAGGCCGGCCAGGCTCACTAGACCGACGGTGAAGACCCCGCCGGTGAACCAGGAGGGACGCAGGATGACCTGCACCGGGCCTGGCTTCTTGTCTACGAACCGCCCGCCTGACGGGAGGCCCGTGCCCGTGGGCGCATAGCCGGCGAGCTTGCCCGCCGCCTCCAGCGCCTGCGCCGCGTTGATCTCGCCGTACCCGACTTCGGCGTCGTAGCCGCTCGCCGGCCGGTGGGCGGTCCCGGTCAGGAGGGCCTGAGCGACCAGGGCCGGCGCCAGCTTCGGGTAACGGGCCCGGATCAGCGCCGCGGCCCCGGAGACCAGAGCGGTGGCAGGGCTGGTCCCCGAGACGAGCTCGTAGGCGTTCCGAGGCAGGCCCGCCGCGATGTCCGCACCCGGAGCGGCCACCAGCGCCGAGTAGTTCCGGTTGGAGAAGTACGCCCGCTCGTGCCTGGGGTCGGTGGCCGCGACTCCGATGACGCCCGGGTAGGCCGCCGGATAGGTGTACGGCGCAAAGCCGTTCTCATCGACCTTGAGGTGACTGTCGCCGTCATTGCCCACGGCCGCCACGACGACCACGTTGTGCTCGATGGCGTAGGCCACCGACCGGCGGATCTCGGTGCCCCGGCCGTAGGAGCCCAGCGACAGATTGATCACATCCGCGCCCTGGTCCACGACGTACCTGATCCCCCCGGCGATCGCGGTGGCCTCTGCCTCGACATCGGCCCGGTAGGACTGGTAGCTCGGGTCCTCCTTGTCGGCGAGGGCCCGCACGGCGATGATCCGAGCCTCCGGGGCGACCCCGATGACTCCATCGCGATTGCCCGCGCCATGCCCACGCCCCGCGATCAACGAGGCCATCGCGGTGCCATGCAGTCGCTTGGGCGTGGTGGTGCCATCGATGGTCTTGATGAAGTTCGGTCCCGTGGTCACCGCACCGTTGAAGTCGTGGTTCCCGGCGTCCACTCCGGTGTCGACGACCCCGACCGTGACACCCTTGCCCCGCGTCGTCCGCCAGGCCGTGGCTAGGTCGAGGGTCTTCAGCACGGGCTGCTGCCTGTCCCGGATGTTGTCCGCCGATGCCGGAACCGGCGCAAGAACGGGCGCGACGACCAGCGCCGCGGCGGCCAGGGCGGACAGCGAGCGCCTCAGCATGCCCACTCCTTGCCCTTGCAGTCCGGCAGCGCTCGCTGCGCAAGCGGTACGGCGATCGCGTGCGCGACTTGCGGCGCCGCGTCGAAGATCCCCTCACGGCCCTTCCGGACGGTGGTGGCCGGCCGCCCGTCGGTCTGACCCGCCGTGGTGAGAATGATGTACGGTCCGGCGCGCTCTCCCGACCCGTCCTGCCGCGCGGGATCGGTGAACCGAGCGGTCGCCGTGCCCGGTAGGGGCAGCGCGTGCAGGGACGTCGGATCGGTCGGCAACTGCTTGCGCGCCTGGTAGGCCGACTGCTCGTCCGGGAAGGCCACCACCCCGACCGTGATCACGATGCCCTGTAGCTGGTCCAGGTAGGTGGCGCGCAACACGGCCTGGCAGCCGTACCGCTGGAGGATCGGAACGAGCCCCTCATCGACCGCCCCGGCGCAGTCCGTACGGGAGTCCATCCCGATCCGGTGGGCGTATTCGCTCTCCCCGACGACGACATAGGGCAACCTGTCGGGGAAGATCCGGCCCGCCGTCCAGGCCCGCCAACGGCCCGCCACCTCGACGTTGGCCGCCTGCTGCAGCTCAGCGTTGGTCGGCGCCCGGTGCAGGTTCGCCCACAGCCCGGCGAGGGCAATGGTGCTCAGCAGGAGATAACCGGCCGCGACGGCCGCAGTGACGATCAGCCACTGTCGGCCCCCGAGTCCCAGAACGCGATCCGCCACAGTTGGAGCGTAGCCTCCGTCGGCGACCCCTCGCTCCCCGCCCTGATCATGCAATGGTTTCGAAAACCATTGCATGATCAGGGCATCCGGAACATGGGACCTGATGGCCCGGATCGAGCGGCACGATCAAAAAGAGCGACCCCAGCAGCACGAACACGACCATGGGCCTGCCGTACTGGAGGCCGCCTGATAACCCCCGAAAGGACTTCCGGCGCAGACCACAAAGACAGCCGGATCAGGCGAGGCAGGTGCTCATCCCTAGGTCCTTGACCTTGTGCTTCGTAGTGATGGTGTAGGAATGTGAGCAGATATTCGGGTTGAGAAGCACGATGGCGACGCTGTGCTTGGGGCCGGCCCAGATCCAGTGGCCGAAGACCTTACCCCGGCCGTTCAGTCGCAGCGTTTTACCATGCGCGACCCCGAGTCCGCATTTTCTGCCCCACGACTGGAGCACTCCCTGCATATAGCCGCCGCCCTTCGCCGGTTTCCAGTTCAGCCAACCCTTGCACCCGTGGTAGGAGACGTCCGAGCCCCAGACGAACCGCGCAGTGGCGGCGTCTGCGGGACTGACGAGCGGCACGGTGATGGCTGCCGCCAAGAGTGCGGTTCCGATAACACGACGCACGGCAATTCCCTTCCGCGAATCCGTAGACAGGACTGCATCCTGCCCAAGATTTGAGCTTTTCAGGAAAGTACCTTAATGGACATCAAGCTCGTATCGCGACCCCCTATGGCATTGTTTTCCGATGCTCCGGAAGCCCTGATCACGGTGGGAAGGAGATCAGGCGGAGGCGGGCTCGAGCTTGGGCGGGGTGTCGCCCCGCAGACCGTCCGCATCGCCTTCTTTGATCCCGTAGCGGGTGTACAGCCTGCCCAGCGGGCCGGGAGCCCACCAGTTGGCGCGGCCGAGCAACCGCATCGTCGCCGGCACCAGCAGTGCCCGGACGAGCGTCACATCGACGACCAGCGCGATGATCATTCCGACCCCGGTGAGCTTGATGAAGCTGATGCCCGAGCCGGAGAACGCTCCGACCACCACGAGCAGCAGCAACGCGGCACTCGTGATGATCCCGCCGGTCCGCTGGAGCCCCTCCGCGATCGCCCTGGTGTTGTCACCGGTCGCGTCATAGCGCTCGCGCACCCGGGACAGCAGGAACACCTCGTAGTCCATGGACAGGCCGAACACCAGGGCCAGCAAGACGATGGGCATGGCCGGGGCGATGGTCCCGGTCGCGGTGAAGTCCAGCACACCGGACAGATGACCGTCCTGGAAGATCCACACCAGCACGCCGTACATCGCGGACAGCGACAGCACGTTCATGAGCATCGCCTTGATCGGCAGCACCACCGAGCCGAAGGCCAGGAAGAGCAGAACGAACGTGCCCGCTCCGACCACGAGACCCAGCCAGGGCAGATTGGCCCCGAGGCTGTCGAGCTGATCGGCCATCTCCGCGCTCTGCCCACCGACGTATGCCTCCGTACCGGCGGGCGGCGGCGCGTCCCGGACCTTCCGCACCACACTCCGGGCCTGATCCGACAGGGTCTCGCCCTGGTACGACAGGGAGATCCGCGAGGTGCCTGCGCGAGCTCCGGTCACCTCGGCGCCGGTGACGCCCGGCACCTGCCTGAGCCGGTCGGCGTACGGCCCCACCTGATCCGGCTTTCCCGTGACGATGACCTGGATGGGGCTGGTGGCGTTGCGGACGAAGCCATGGTCGAGCGCCTCCGCGACCACCCGCGGCTCGGCACCGGCGGGCAGGACCCGGGAGTCCACCCCGCCCCAGGTGATGTGCAGGAACGGTAGACCGAGGGCCAGCAGCAGCGCGACCGTACCGACGATGTACAGGATCGGGCGCCGCATGACGTTGTGCGCCAGCCGGAACCAGGTGCCCTCCCCGCTCGCCCGCTCACGGCGGCGTAGCGGCACCCGCAGTGCATTGATCTTCGGGCCGAGCACCGCCAGCAGGGCGGGCATGATCGTGAGCGCCGCCAGCATGTCCACGACCACGGTGGCGATCCCTCCGAACCCCATCGAGCGCAGGAACAGCATGGGGAAGAGCAGCAACCCGGACATGGATACCGCGACCGTGATGCCGGAGACCGCGACCGTACGACCGGCGGTGGCCATGGTGCGCGCCAGTGCCTCCTCGGTGTCGTTCGAGTGGCGCAGTTCCTCCCGGAACCGGGCCACCATGAACAGGCCATAGTCGATGGCCAGACCCAGCCCGAGGAAGATCGTGATGTTGATCGCGAAGATCGAGACATCGGTGCCGTAGGTCAGCAGGCGTAGCGCCGTGAAGGAGCCGAGGATGGCGGTGGCACCGATGGCCAGTGGAAGGCTCGCTGCCGCCAGACCACCGAGGATGACCACCAGCAGGACCAGCAGCACCGGGAACGAGATCATGTCGGCCTTGCCGATGTCACCGCTCACCTGAGTGTTGATCTTTTCCGCGGTCGGCACGCTCCCGCCGATCCGGGTGGTGAGCCCCGGGGCGCGCAGCCTGTCCTTGATGGCGTCGTAGCCGTCCTGGCGGGCCTTGTCATCGCCGCCGGTCAGCTGCAGCACCGCGTAGGTGAGCTTGCGGTCCTTACTGACCAGAGTGGGCGCGTTCGTCGACCAGTACGTCGTGGTGGCGGCCACCTTGTCCTTCGGCAACGCCCCGAGGGATCCGATGACGGCCGCCTTGTACGCGGGGTCGTCGACCGTACGGCCCGCCGGGTCGCGGTAGAGCACCACCACGTCGGCCTCGGAGCGGCCCAGGTCACGCTGGGCGATCTCGGAAGACCGGGCACTGCCACTGCCCGGAACGTCGAATCCGCCGGTCGACTTGAGCGCGCCGAACACCCCCGTGCCCCAGACCGCCATGAACGCGATGGCCACGAACGCCACCGCGAGGATCGGCCACCTTCGCCTGTGCACGAAACGGCCCCATGCCTCGAACATCGTTTCCTCCAGAGGCCAGACTCGCTACTGACCGTTACTAGAATGAACACTGTTAACTCATGAACAGTGTTAACGTCGCATACGGCGTTCACTTTCGTCAAGGGCGTTCGTCAGGCATGATGCGGAGACGCTGTCAGCAACCGCCGCAACGGTCCAGGAGGAGGGGACGTGATGGTCGAAACCGGGACAAGACGTGACCGGATGCGTGCCGCAACCGTGCGCGAGATCACTCAGACCGCGCGACACATCCTCGTTACGGAGGGCCCCGACGCGGTGACCCTCCGGGCGATCGCACGCGAGATGGGGATGACGGCACCGGCCCTCTACCGCTACTTCGACAGCCATCAGGAACTGCTGCGCCATGTCGTCGGCGAGCTGTTCACGGAACTCACCGACGACATAGAGCGCGCGATACGGGCGGTACCCGAGAACGTCCTCAAGATGAAGTTCTACGCCGCGTCCGCCGAGTTCCGGCGCTGGGCACTCGATCACAAGCGGGAGTACGCGCTGCTCTTCGGCACGCCCCTGCCAGGTGGGGAGGACGGGGCTCAGGAGGACTGGACGGCCGAATGCGGGCGTCGGTTCGGCCTTACCTTCGTCGCCCTCATCCTTGAGCTATGGCACACCAAGCCGTTCCCAGTGCCCGCCGACGACGAGATCGATCCGGGATTCCGCACGCAGATCGAGCGCTACCGCCGCGAGCTGGGCGTCCTGGACCTGCCCCTCGGGGTCATCGTGGTGTTCCTGAGCTGCTGGATCCGGCTGCAGGGCTTCGTCACCCTGGAGGTCTTCGGGCATATGAGCTTCGCATTGGACGACTCCGGCCCGATGTTCGACCTGATGATGCACGACCTCGCCGACCGTCTCGGCCTCACGCACGACCTCTGACGAACGCCGACCTATACGTTAGAGCCCCCTCGACTCGGTCGAGGGGGCTCTAACGTCAAGATCGGCGAAAGCGGGGTCAGTAGCTGGGCAGTGAGGGGTCGATCTGGTTGACCCAGGCCAGCACGCCACCGCCGACGTGCACGGCGTCGGAGAAGCCCGCGGCCTTCACCACGGCCAGTGCCTCGGCACTGCGCGCGCCCGACTTGCAGTGCAGCACGATCCTCTTGTCCTGGGGCAGCCGCTCCAGTGCCGAGCCGTTGAGGAACTCGCCCTTGGGGATCAGCGTCGCACCCGGGATGGAGACGATCTCGTACTCGTTGATCTCGCGGACGTCGACCAGGAAGATGTCATCCCCGCGGTCCTGCATGTCCTTGAGCTCACGCGCCGTGATGGTGGACCCGGCGACCGCCTCGGAGGCCTCCTCGGAGACCGCGCCGCAGAACGCCTCGTAGTCCTCGAGCAACTCGGTGATCGTCGGGTTCTTGCCGCAGAGCGGGCACTCGGGGTCCTTGCGGACCTTGACCTGGCGGTAGGTCATCTCCAGGGCGTCATAGATCATCAGACGGCCTACCAGCGGCTCGCCGATGCCCGTGAGCAGCTTGATGGCCTCGTTGACCTGGATCGAGCCGATCGAGGCGCACAGCACACCGAGCACCCCGCCCTCGGCGCAGGACGGGACCATGCCGGGGGGCGGCGGCTCGGGGTAGAGGCAGCGGTAGCACGGTCCGTGCTCGGACCAGAAGACGCTGGCCTGGCCGTCGAACCGGTAGATCGAACCCCAGACGTAAGGCTTGCCGAGCAGCACCGCCGCGTCGTTCACCATGTACCGGGTGGCGAAGTTGTCCGTGCCGTCAACGATCAGGTCGTACTGAGCGAAGAGCTCCATGACGTTGTCGTTGGTCAGCGCCTCGTTGTGCACGACCACGTTGACCAGCGGGTTGATCTCTCGGACGGTAGAGGCGGCCGACTCGGCCTTGGGCCGGCCGCCGTCGGACTGGCCGTGGATGATCTGACGCTGCAGGTTGGACTCGTCGACGGTGTCGAAGTCGATGACCCCGAGGGTCCCGACGCCGGCCGCGGCCAGGTACATGAGCGCGGGCGAGCCCAGCCCGCCTGCTCCCACACACAGCACCCGCGCGTTCTTGAGGCGCTTCTGCCCGGCCATCCCGACATCGGGAATGATCAGGTGCCGCGAGTAGCGGCGTACCTCGTCGACGGTGAGCTCCGCTGCGGGCTCGACCAGAGGTGGCAACGACACGGTGGTTCTCCTGCGCTGGTTCGGGTCGTTCTCAAGGGGACGGCGTCGTCCGTACGCCACAACCTTGCCATGTCGCCGCGCATTCCCGAACTCCACCTGTTCTGGAAGATCCTGTGTTCCCCGGAAGATCCCATGGCCACGCCCCGTCGATACCAGCAGGGGATCTGCATAGACCCTGCGACAGCGGGCACCAAGGGCGAGTACGACAACTTAGAGAGGAAGGATCCATGGGATTCCTAGACAAGCTGAGGAACAAGGCCCAGCGGGGCAAGGGCCGCGGCAAGGAAGAGATCGGGCGTCAGACCGGCGACCCCTACCTCGAGGGCGAAGGCAAGGCCGATCGGATCAAGGGCGGCGCCAAGCAGGTGGGCGAGCAGATGAAGGACGCCGCCAAGGAAGTCCGCAAGACGTTCGACCGATAACCCCGTGCCCGAACGCCCCGGCCTCAGGGGCCGGGGCGTTTTCGCACATTCTTGAGCAAGCTTTGAACAAGCCCGCCTTGAGCAAGCCCGCCTTGAGGCGAGCCGTCAGGACGTACGGGCCGGCAGGTCGGCCAGCAGGGTCCGGAACTCGCGAGCGACGATCTCCGGCTTCTCCATCTGGGCGACATGCCCGACGTCCGGCAGCGTGACCACCCGGGCGTTGCGGAAGACCCGCCCGGCTCTGGCCGCCATCCTCGGGTCCACGATGCGGTCGTCCCGCCCGTACAGCAACAAGGTGGGGGCCGCCACCCGGGCGGCATCCCGCCAGAGCGAGCCGGGCCCACGGAGCAGGAATTCGGTGATGACCCCGCGGGCGGAGCCGACGACGGCGTCCATCGCGTGATCGAGGGCGTCGCGGCGCCGGATCTCGGCGACCAGCTCCATCAGTCGCTCGGGGGCCACCCGGGTCGGATCGGCGAAGGTCATGTCGAGAGACGCCTGTACGCGGCGTTCCGGAGGCAGCGCGGCCAGCCGCCGCATCGCCCATGGACCCAGGCCCGGCACCGTGGCGGCCAGGATGCGGGACGACCCGGACCGCGGACGCAAGTCGGGCAGGGCCGGCGAGACCAGCGTCAGCGTCCGCACCAGGTCGGGCCGACGGCCCGCCACCCGGGTCGCGACCGCACCGCCCAGCGAGTTACCGAACAGATGCACCGGACCGCCGGCCCGAGCCTCGATCAGTCGTACGACGGCGCGGGCATGGGCGCGCAGCGTGTAGTCCCCGTCCGGCGGGGGCGGCGAGTATCCGAACCCGGGCAGATCGATCGCCGCCCCGTCGACGACGTCGGACAGATCTCCCATCAGGTCGGTCCAGTTCGTGGCCGCCCCGGCCAGCCCGTGGACGTAGAGAGCAGGTTCCCCGTCGCCGGGTGCTTCCCGCACGTACACCTGGGTATCGCCCAGAGAGACCAGGTCACCGGGCCAATGTGGAATCGGCGTTCTCATATGAGCGGAAAGATACCCGCTGGAACCGGTCGGCCGTTCCCCCACCCGGCTACAAGGGGTGGAGCACAAGATCACAGAGGTCCGACCACGAGCGAGGAGAAGACACATGTCCGCATTGAGGCGCGTCGTGGCCACCGCCGCGATGGCGGGGGCCGCGACCGGACTGCAGGCGGGGCCTGTCCTGGCTGATCCCCCAGGACCACACAAGATCGAGGTCACCGGGCCGACCTACACCTACGACCCCGCGTACTCCTCGGTCAAGACCAGGGTGCGGGTCGTCCCCGTCGGGCACACCACCACCGTCACCCTGGACGCGTCCGGCTTCCCCAATGCCGCGTTAGGCAAGAACTTCGGCGCGCACGTCCACCAGAAGGCCTGCGGCCCCCACCCCGAAGACGCCGGCCCGCATTACCAGAACCCCGCGGCCAGGGCCGGAACCCCGCTCCGCGACAAGGAGATCTGGCTCAACTTCACCGTGGACAAGCAGGGTAAGGCCCACTCGCAGACCGTCCGGAACTGGCTGATCGCACCCGGGCAGGCGGGGTCGGTCGTCATCCACGTCAAGCCCACCAACCCGAGCACGGGTGACGCCGGAGCCCGGTTGTCCTGCACCACCGTCCCCTTCGGCACCTGACAGGCCGGGCCACTCAGGCGGTTTTGCGCGGCTTCGACGCGGGCTTCTTGGCGGCGGTGCTCGCCGCCGGCTTCTTGGCAGCGGTCTTCCTGGCGGCAGGTTTGGTGGTCTTCTCGCTCGCGGCGCGGCCCTTCTTGGCCGCCTCGACGCTGGCCCGCAGGGCGCTGAGCAGGTCGGTGGCCCCGGGCTCGGCCACGGCCTCCTCCGGCTGGACGACCTCCCTGCCCTCGACCTTGGCCTCGATCACCGCCTGGAGGGCCTCGCGATACTCGTCCTTGTACTCGGTCGGGTCGAATTCGCCGGCCATCGACTCGATCAGCGAGGACGCCATGCTGAGCTCCTGCGGGCGGATCTCCACGTCCTCGTCGAGGAACGCGAACTGCGGGGTGCGCACCTCGTCCGGCCACAGCATGGTCTCCAGCACGAAGACCCCTTCACGGACCCGCAGCGTGGCCAGTGACTCACGCTGCCGCAGCGCCACCTTCACCACCGCGACCTTCTCCGACTGCTCCAACGCGTCGCGGAGGAGGACGTACGGCTTGGAACCCTGCGCCTCGGGCTCCAGGTAGTACGACTTGGCGAAGTAGATCGGGTCGACCTGCTCGAGCGGCACGAACTGCAGGACGTCGATGCGCCGGCCGGTGGCCAGCGGCAGATTCGCGAAGTCCTCGTCGGTCAGCACGACGATCTCTCCGGTGGGCAGTTCGTAGCCCTTGGCGATGTCGGAGTAGGCCACGTCATTCCCGCAGACGGTGCAGACGCGCTTGTACTTGATCCGGCCACCGTCGGTGCGATGGACCTGGTGAAACGAGACATCCCGCTGCTCGGTCGCCGAGTAGAGCTTGACCGGGATGGTCACCAGGCCGAAGGAGATCGCACCCTTCCAGATGCTGCGCATATGTACCCCCTACCCATCCACTCGGCACCTCTAGCGTCGCAAATCTGTTCGAAAATCGCTATATGTCCCGTTTGATACTTTCTGTGATCCTCACTTCAAGACGCGTCGCCGAGCGGCAAGCCGGGCACAAGGTCCACATGAGCGCGTTTTCGATGCCGGATCTGGTGGAGCCCATGATGGCCAGCACCGGGGAATTGCCGGACGCCGACGCCTCCGAGTGGGGCCTGGAGATCAAGTGGGACGGGGTCCGGGTCGTCACCTACCTCGACGGAAAAGGTGGCGTACGGGCCACGGCACGGCGCGGCGCCAAGGTCACCGGCAACTATCCCGAACTCTCGGTCCTCGGCGATCTGCTTCCCCATCAGGGCGCGGTGCTCGACGGGGAGGTGGTCGCCTTTGATCGCACCGGGCGCCCCGACTTCGAACGGCTCCAGCATCGGATGCACGTCGCGGACCCCCATCCGCGCCTGATCCGTGAGGTGCCGGTCCACTATGTGGTGTTCGATCTGCTCTACCTGGACGGGCAGACGCTGTATGACGTGCCGTACACCGATCGGCGCGAGCTGCTGGACGACCTCGAGCTGACCGCCGGGCCGATCGAGGCGCCCTCCTACCTCCGCGCCGACGATGCCGAGCAGGTCGCCGAGCTGCTGGACTACACCCGGGAACAGGAGTTGGAAGGCCTCGTCGCCAAACGCCTCGACTCCCCCTATCGGCCCGGAAAACGCGTCGACTACTGGCACAAGGTGAAGAACTTCCAGACCCAGGAGGTCATCATCAGCGGCTGGAAACCGGGGAAGGGCCGGCGCGAGGGCGGGATCGGCTCGCTGCTGCTCGGGGTGCACGAGAAGGGAGCACTCCGCTTCGTGGGCCATGTCGGCACCGGCTTCACCGACCGGGCACTGATGGACCTCGGGGAGCTGCTGCGCCCGCTGAGCCGCACCACCAGCCCTTTCGCGCCAGGCGCCGTACCCCGTGAGTTCGCCCGGGACGCCCGCTGGGTGCAGCCACGACTGGTCGGCGAGGTGACCTTCATCGCCTGGACGGCGGACGACCGGCTCCGCTCCCCCTCGTGGCGAGGCCTGCGCCCCGACAAGGATCCCGGGACCGTGACCCGGGCGACCGGCTCATGACCCCCAAGAAGATCACGGTCGAGGTGGAGGGCCGTGAGCTGACGCTCTCCAACCTGGACAAGGTGCTCTACCCCCGTCACGGGTTCACCAAGGGCGAGGTCATCGACTACTACATCCGGGTCGCCCCGGTGCTCCTGCCCCATCTGGCCGATCGCCCGGCCACCCGCAAACGGTTTCCCGACGGGGTCGAGGGCATCTCTTTCTTCGAAAAGAACGCCCCCTCCCATACACCGGAGTGGGTGCGGACCGTGGAGTTGCCGACTCCCGGCAGCTCACGCGGCTACGAATCGCTGAACTTCGTGGTGATCGACGACCTGCCCACGCTGGTGTGGTGCGCGAACCTCGCCGCCCTCGAGCTGCATGTGCCGCAGTGGAAGATCGGTCCCCGTGGCGGCGTTCGCAAACCCGACCTGATGGTCTTCGACCTGGATCCGGGGGCGCCGGCCACGATCGTCGAGGCCTGCCAGGTGGCCCTGCTGCTGCAGGAGCTACTCGATGCCGACGGGCTGAAGTCATACCCCAAGACCAGTGGCAAGAAAGGGCTGCACCTGTACGTTCCGGTCACCGAATCCGACCGTACGTCCGCGTACGCCAAGGAGGCTGCGCAGCAGCTGGAACGCGACCACGGCAAGCTGGTGATCAGCCGGATGGACAGGCGGCTACGCAAGGGCAAAGTGTTCGTGGACTGGAGCCAGAACAACCCGGCCAAGACGACCGTCGCGCCCTACTCCCTGCGGGCGGCGGACGATCCCGCGGTCTCGACCCCGGTCACCTGGGACGAGGTCGCGGCATGTGAGCGGCCCGGAGAGCTCCATTTCATCGCCGACCAGGTGCTGGACCGTGTGGACGAGCATGGAGATCTGCTCGCCGCACTCACAACAGAACGCCAGAAAATACCTTAAGTAGTCAAACGCCTACGCCTCGCCATCTTTTTTGCCACCATGGGCTGTGACGCGATGGGGACAAGAAGGGAGGCGCGGTGAATCAGCACTATGAGGTCATGGTGGTCGGCGGCGGGGTCGCGGGGCAGCACATCGCGACCGAACTGGCCCAGGCCGGGCGGGCCGTGGCACTCGTGGAGTCCCGGCTGGTGGGGGGCGAACGCCCGTACTTCTCATGCCTGCCGTCGAAGTCTCTGCTGCACTCCGCACGCCGGGGCGAGACCTGGGAGCTCGCGATCGCCCGGCGCGACCGGATCTCCGGACACCTCGACGACGCGTCGGCGGCGGCCCGGATGGCCAAGGCCGGGGTAGCGGTGTTGCACGGGCATGGCCGGATCTCCGAACCGGGATGCATCGATGTGGACGGCGGCCGACACGGCTACACCGATCTGGTCGTGTGCACGGGCGGCGAACCGGTGCTGGCCCCGGTGGCCGGGCTCGCCGAGATGCCCACCTGGACCAGCGACGAGGCGCTGAGCTGCCCCGACCTGCCCCGCCGCCTCGTGGTGCTGGGCGGTGATTCGGTCGGCTGCGAACTCGCGCAGATCTATGCGGCGTTCGGGTCCCAGGTCACCGTCATCGAGCCCGGCGAGCGACTGCTGGCCACGGAGGCGCCCTTCGCCGGGGACATCCTGGCCGATGCCCTCCGGCGGATCGGCGCCGATCTGCGCCTGGGCACTCAGGTCCTCATCGCTGAACGCACCGAGACGGGCCCCCGGCTGACGCTGGCCGACGGCGGGATCATCGAGGCAGACCGTCTTCTGATCTCCACGGGTCGGCGGCCGCGAGTGACCGGGTTGGGACTGGAGATGCTCGGCATCGCCGCCGACCCGGCCCGTGGACTGCCGGTCGACGCGAGCTGCCAGGTGCTCACCGGATCCCTCAGCCCCGAGCCCCACGACCCGCCGGGCTTTCCGCCCGAAAGCCCGGTGTCCCCAGCGCGGGGGGAGGACCGGGGTGGCCGGATCTGGGCGGCCGGCGACGTGACCGGCATGGCGCCCTCCACCCATCTCGCGCTGTACCAGGCGCGCGTGGTCGTCTCCAACGTGCTGGGCAAACGCCGCGAGGCCGACTATCGCGCGGTCCCTCGGGCCGTGCACACGACGCCCTCCGTGTACGCCATCGGCCTCTCCCCCGTACGGGCCGAGGAGATGGGCATCGGCCTGATCGCCGCCGGGATGGATCTGGCCGGGACGGCCCGGGCCGCGGTGGAAGAGGACGACCGGGGCTTCACCGGGGGGCGGCTGGAGCTCTACGCCGACCCTTCCCGAGGGGTGCTCGTCGGCGCCGCCGCGGCCGGTCTCTACGCTGAGGACTGGATGGCTGAAATAGCGCTCGCCATCCGCGCCGAAATCCGGCTGAACGTCCTCACCGATGTCATGCACGCGTTCCCGACGTACGGTGAAGCCATAGAGCCACCGCTGCGCGAACTAGCCGAGCGCCTCTGAGGGGGACTACCCATGAGCGAGCCGAACGGTGTTGAGCCAGGTCTGGAGACCGACTCGGAGGTCGGTTTGGAGGGTGACACCGAGGTCGACTTGGAGACACCCGATGCGGACGCCGTCGAACAGCACACGCCGGTCCGCGAGGAGGTGGATCCCATCTGGCCCGACCGGATTCCCTTCGATGCGGACGAGGCAGATGTGGCCGATCAGAGCCGTATTGTCGAGATCGACGATGACGACTACCGCTGATTGTTAGTGACCCGCGAGGTTACCGGCGCGTAGGATGATGGAATTGAACTTCCCGCGACGTCACCTTCGTCGCACGACATGGTGATCGGAGAGTGCGGTGACGGCGATCCCGGACGCGCGCCCTCGTGGCACACGACTGCCACGTATGGCCCGCCGTCGACAGCTGCTCGGCGCCGCCCAGGAGGTGTTCGTCGCTCAGGGCTACCACGCGGCCGCGATGGACGAGATCGCCGAACGCGCCGGGGTCAGCAAGCCTGTGCTGTATCAGCACTTCCCTGGCAAGCTCGAGCTCTATCTCGCTCTGCTGGACGAACACGCCGAAATCCTGGTGACCACGGTGCGCGACGCGCTGGCCTCGACCCCGGAGAACAAATCCCGGGTGGCGGCGACGATGCAGGCGTTCTACGACTTCGTCTCAGGCGAGGGTGAGGCGTTCCGGCTGGTGTTCGAGTCGGATCTGCGCAACGTCGCCCCCGTACGGGCCCGAGTGGAACGCGCCCTTCAGCAGTGCGCCGAAATGATCAGCCTGGTCATCCAAGAGGACACCGACGCCTCCAGCGACGAGGCACATCTGCTCGGCATGGGTCTGGTCGGCATGGCGGAGGTCAGCGCCCGCTACTGGCTCTCCCAGCAGCGGGCCATCCCGAAGGACACCGCCGAGAAGCTCATCGCCAGGCTTGCCTGGCGCGGCATCAGCGGTTTTCCCCGCATCACCGAGTCGACCGGAACCACCTCAACAGGCAGCTGAGCCAAGGGGAACACGTGCAGGTTCGCATAGGAGTCCAGTCGGTGGCCAAGGAGGTCGTCGTCGAGACGACACTGTCGGCCGAAGAGATCGAACGGTCACTGATCGAGGCATTCCAGACCGAAAACGGAGTGTTCGTCCTGACCGACGAGCGCGGCGGCCGGGTCGTGGTCCCAGCTGCTCACGTGGGCTATCTGGAGATCGCCGAAGACGACGCCCGGCAGGTCGGATTCGGCACGTTCTGAGAATTTCCCAGCCGGCGAGCTGGGGTTTGTTTAGTCCGTGCCCGCGGGGCATATCCCCTCCCGACATTCTCGGGAGGTGCATTCACATGGCAACGACCATTCTCTGGTTCATCCTTGTCGGCGCCGTCGTCGGCGTCCTGGCCAGGCTGCTCGTGCCTGGCCGTAACCCCATCGGCATCGTGCTGACGATCCTCGTCGGCGTGGCCGGGGCCATCCTCGGCGGCGTCATCGCCAACGCGCTGGGTGCCGGAACGGTGATCGCGTTCATCTTCGCCGTCATCATCGCCGCCATCGGCGTCGCGCTCCTCACCGGCGCTCAGGGGGGCCGCGGCGGTTGGTGGGCCCGCGGACGTACGCGCTGAGCCGCGCGTACTGACGCTCTGGCTGGAGACCCCCGCTCCCCCCGTGGCGGGGGTCTCCGCATGTCTTGGGAATATCAGAGAACGGGCGGGTGTTCTTCTGGAAGATCTGCTAATGGCGTAATTGGCCAACCACCGGTACACTGCGTCGCGGAGTGTGACCGCGCGCAGTTGCTCATGGCAGATGCGTTGACCCCTATCGGCGGTCACCGAGCAATGATTGACGGCTGGTCCCTCTCGCGCGAGCGCGCGGCCGCAGTGACGGCCGGTAGGCGGATACTCGCCCCACCGGTCGTAGGTGCCGCAACGATGGTGTGCCCCACGGCGCGCCGCAGCGCCGCACAGTGCCGAAGGCACGACGAGGGAGGTCTGACCCCGCACTATGGAGGCTGAACGCCCTGACTACGTTTCGTGAACTTGGGGTTATCCCCGAGATAGTCGATGCCCTCGAATCCGAGGGCATCGTGGACGCATTTCCCATCCAGGCGCTTGCTCTGCCCATCGCGCTCAACGGGCAGGACATGGTCGGCCAGGCCCGTACGGGCACCGGCAAGACCTTCGCCTTCGGCATCCCACTGCTGCAGCGCGTGCGGCAGGGCAACAAACTCCCCCAGGCCCTCGTGGTCGTGCCGACGCGCGAGCTGGCGATCCAGGTCACCGATGACCTCGTGTTGGCCGGCGGCAAGCTCGGCAGCCGGGTGCTGTCGGTATACGGCGGACGGGCCTACGAACCTCAGATCGACGCCCTCAGGAAGGGGGTCGACATCGTGGTCGGCACCCCGGGCCGGATGCTCGACCTGGTCAAGCAGAAGTACCTCGACCTGTCCGAGGTCCAGGCACTCGTGCTCGACGAGGCCGACCGGATGCTCGACCTGGGCTTTCTGCCCGACATCGAGCGGATCATTCAGCTGGTCCCGGCCAAGCGGCAGACCATGCTGTTCTCCGCGACCATGCCGGGCGAGATCATGGCGCTGTCCCGGCGCTACCTGTCCCAGCCGACCAACGTGCGGGCCGAGGCCCACGCCGAGTCGGACGCCACCCCGCAGGTCGTCCAGCATGTGTGGCAGGCCCACCAGATGGACAAGCCGGAGGTGCTGGCCCGCATTCTGCAGGCTCGGGGCCGCGGTCTGACCATGGTGTTCTGCCAGACCAAGCGGGCCTGCGACCGGGTCGCCGAGGATCTCGCCAAGCGCGGCTTCGCCTCCGCGGCGGTCCACGGAGACCTCGGCCAGGGCCAGCGTGAGCGGGCTCTGCGAGCCTTCCGTACAGGCAAGATCGACGTCCTGATCGCCACCGACGTGGCGGCCAGGGGCCTCGACGTCGACGACGTCACGCACGTCGTCAACTACGAGTGCCCGGAGGACGACAAGGCCTACGTGCACCGGTTCGGCCGCACCGGCCGAGCCGGCAAGGAAGGCATCGCCGTCACCCTGGTCGACTGGCGGGACCTACAGCGCTGGAAGCTGATCAACACCGCGCTCGACCTGTCCTTCCCGGTTCCCGAGGAGATGTACTCCACCTCGGAGAACCTCTACATCGCGATGGACATCCCGGCGGGTGTGACGGGCTCCCTGCCCAAGGCGATGCAAGAGCGTGCCGGGCTGGCCGCCGAAGAGCTCGAGGACATCGGCGAGACCGGCCGCAACCGCTCGAGCGGCGGCGGTCCCACACGGGATGGCAAGCGTGCGGACTCCCGGGACGGCAGACGCGAGAGCGCACACGAGGAACGGCCCCGGCAGCCTCGCCAGCGCAACCGCGGCCGTACCCGCACCCGGAACGGCCAGCCGGTCGAGACCGCTGACGCCGCTCAGGCCGTTCAGATCGCGACGGACGCGGGTCCGGACACCACGACCGACCCCGTGAGCGTGGCGGCACATGGCCATGGCGGCGAGGCACCGCGGCGGCCACGTCGCCGCCGCACCCGTGGTGGCTCCACCACCGGCGGCGGGATCACGCCGAGCGGTGACGAGACCTCCGCCAACACATAGCCCCACGGTGATCTTGCGGTTGGTGTCAATACCAACTGCAAGGTCACGGCAGGGATTCTCGACCCATTAACCGGGGCGTCTCGACCACTACGTCGGCACGCCCCGCGGCGTACGCGGCTTCAGTGACCGCAACGCGATCACGCTGACAGGTCGCCCGTAAGGCGCTGCAGGGCGACCATCTCAGCCTGGGGCGCTGGCCAGGGCCGCCCCGACGAACAGCAGCGGATGCTGGCCCTCGCCGCCTGGCCGGTCATATCGAGAACGGCAGGCCCAGCATCTCCGGCTGACCGACCCCACCCTAGGTCTGGCGCCGTGCGGCTGCGCGCAGGTCCAGGCCCTCACGGAGCCGTACGGCGTGCATGGGGTGATCTGTGATCAGCACCGATACCCGGTCATCGGCGAGGAAGCGGCGCATCAGCGGCTCGTGGTTGACGGTCCAGACCATGGCCGGAATGTCCTCACGGGCACACTGACGCAGCACGCCGAGCCTGGCCAGACGATGGTGGACCGCGACCCAGTCGGCGCCGCACGCCCGGATCCGGTCCACCGGGAAGAAGTCCCGGGCCGTGCCCGGCTGCGGCAGGTAGCGGCTCACGGAGAGCGCCGTGAGCACCCGGGGGAAGGTCCTCTTGACCGCGGCGATCGAGGCCGCGTCATCCGTGGTGACCACGAAGTTCTGCGGCCCCAGGAGATCCAGCGCGAGCGCGACCACCTCGTGCTCGGTGCCCGGCTCCTTGAGATCGAGATGCCCCTTGACCCGCCCGGCCAGGACTTCCAGCGCCTCACGCACTCGCAGCACCTGGTGGCCGGCCGCCGCACAGAGCTGACGGTAGGTGCTGCTGGCCAGCCGTAGGCCCGCCACCCGGTCGTCGTGGTGGACGACGAGTTCACCATCCGCGGTCCGCCGGATGTCGATCTCGGCATACTCGGCACCCGAGGTCACCGCGGCCTCGAGCACCTCCGGGTCGGCCGTGTCCCTACGGTGGGCGGAAATCGCACGCACAGCGGAAAGATCCACAACAGGAACGTTACGGTCCTGGCCGGCGTTGAGTCAGGAGGCACACACCAAAGAGCCGGTGAATTCCGGTAGACGTCATCCCCCCAGTTACCAGCAAAAATCCTTCGCCGGTGTCTTCCGCTACATATTCGGTATGGTTGAGCCCTGTGAGTACGCCCCGCTTTCTTAATCTGCCCCCCGGCGTGCGCCGAACGGACCTCGTGACCTCCCGCGGGAAGTTCGCCGCCCTCGAAGCGCTGCCGGGTTCCGGCGTACCCGAACGCTGTCCCGCGCTCCTCGTGCCGGGCTTCAGCGGCAGCAAAGAGGACTACCTCGGGATCCTGCTGACCCTCGCCCGGGCAGGCCGCCGGGTGCTCGCCATCGACATGCGCGGCCAGCACCAGTCGGCCCCGGCCGCGGACCCTTCCGGTTACACCCGGGCGGCGCTTGGCGCCGACATCAGTGCGTTGCTCGACCTCCTGGGGCCGGACCGGGTTCACCTGGTCGGGCACTCCTTCGGTGGCCTGATCACCAGGGAGGCCGTCATCTCCGATGCGTCCCGCGTCGCCTCGTACACCCTCATGAGCTCCGGCCCTGCCGGGATCACCGGAAACTCGGCGGTTCGGGCACAGGCCCTGATCGACGCGCTGCCCCAGCTCGGTATGGAGCAGATCTGGGACCTCGTGCTGGGCCCGGACGCGGTCGCGAACGGCACCCCCGCCGAGATCATCGAGTTCCTGCGGATCCGCACGCTGGGGAACTGCGAGACCGGGCTGGCCTGCATGGCGCGGGAGCTCCTGACGTGCCCGGACCGGGTCGAGGAGCTCGCCAAGGTGGCGGACGACGCAGACCTGCCGCTGCTGGTGCTGTACGGAGAGAACGACGACGCGTGGGATCCCAGGGTCCAGGCGGCGATGGCCGACCGCCTCGACGCCGGCAAGGTCGTGATCCCCGGCGCCGCGCACTCTCCCGCCTGGGACGCTCCGGAGACCACCGCGAGCGCGCTCACCGACCTTTGGAACCAGGCGGAGCGCACCATCTTTCACTGACAGGCCGAGATCGCCGTCTTGGCGGGCTGGGCGGTGTCCGTGACGACCCGGCAATCGGACGCCTTCGCGCTGCTGATCCCCATCACTGGCGCGCTCGATGTCCGGCCTGCTGTGTGAGCGTTGAGAACTGCGGCCACTCGTTCAACGTGGCTTCCGCAGCGCGCCAGTCGTACTCGTGCCGCCAGTACCGCGCCAGTTCCTTCAGGTAGTCGCGCGGGAGCCGTACGCCCAGCCCACGCCGGGCAGTTCGTCGGGCCACCGAGTGCGATCAAGGCGCTCGTGCAGATCGTCCAGGTCACCTTGGGGAATGTCGATGCGGAACGCGTGAAAGCTCTCGGTAAGCGTCATACCGACGCATGCTAAGCCCTGTCCCGTGGATCCAGCCCACCGACAAAACCCGGCACATACCCTCCCACCAGCCACAACAACGCCACCCGACCACACCCGCCCAACCACGAACCACTAGGGGCCGGCCGCTTCCAGGAGGCGCTCGGCCCGGTGTGTGGCTGGGCTGAGAGCGGGTCGGATGTAACGATACACTTACTTGAGTTTGTCTCATGGTGGCCGGGCGCGGACCCCCGCCATAGGGCTGAATTGAAGAGGTGTGCGTATGTCGGCGACAGTTCATTCCCCCGAGAGCGTGACCTGGCGAGTCCACATCGACCGGGCCATGTGGGTCGGAGGCGTACGCAGCCTCATGCTGCAGGCCCTGCACCCCATGACCATGTGGGGCGTCTGGCAGAACTCCAACTTCCAGCAGGACCCCTTCGGCCGGCTGCAGCGGACCGCGGACTTCGTCGGCATCTCGACGTTCGGCAGCCCCAAGGAGGCTGACATGATCGGCGCCCGGGTCCGTGGGATCCACCGGCAGCTGCGCATCCTCAACCACGACACCGGCAAGGTCGAGCCGCTGGACCAGCCGGAGTTCATGCTGTGGGTGCACTGTGCAGAGGTCTACTCCTATCTCGAGGTGATCCGCCGTTCCGGACTGCCGATGACCGACGCGATGGCCGATCGCTACCTGGCCGAGCAGCGGCACAGCGGCACCTACGTCGGGCTGCACGAAGAAGACATCCCTGGCAGCGTCGCCGAGATGGAGGTCTACTTCCAGGAGATGCGCCCGCAGCTGCGCGCCACCGACGAGGCCGTGGAGACGGTGAAGTTCCTGCTCTGGCCGAGGCTGCCGGAGAATCTGAGGTTCCTCGCCGCGGGCAGGCCGGCGTACTTTCCGTTCGGCGCCCTCTGCTACTACTCGCTGCCCGCTTGGGCCCGCGAGATGTACGGCACGCTGCCCGAAGTCCCGCAACCCGCGGTGACGGCGGCGCTGAAGTCCTTCCGGCTCGCGATGAACTCACTGCCGGAGGCCGTGCACGACTATTCCTTCATGAAGCCCACCCGGGAAATGCTCGGCCGGGCCCGTGAGCGCCTCGACGCCCAAGGCTACGACCTGAGCCGCGGCCTGTACGGCCTCCGCGACCCTCGCCGCTGGCCGCGCCGCAAAGAACTCGCCGGAAAGCATCTGCCGTGATCTTGGAGCGGTGTCGGCACGCGGAGCTTGTCGGCGTGCCTCCGGCACGACGCAAAGATCACGGCCTTCATTCGGCGAGGGCGGCCCAGGGTTCTTTCCTGGCGGCGGCCTGCTGACCTTCGGGACAGTGGCGCGAGAAGTCGCACCAGGCGCACAGGTTGCTCGGACGCGGTGGGAAGACCTCGTCGAAGGGCGTGTGGTCGACGGCTGTGCCCGGCCGCTCGGACTGTCTGGGGCGGGGCACGTTGAGCCGGGTCTTGTAGGCCTCGTCGGCGCCCTGAGCCTCGGCGGCGATCTGCTCGGCCCGCCTCAGATGGCGGAGCAACGACTCCTCGGTGTGCTCCCAGACGGCCACGTCACCGGTCGGCAGGTGGTGCAGCTCGACCCGACGGCAGGGCCGCCGCAGCACCCGGGACGAGGCGATCGCGTAGAGGGCCAGCGCCAGCGAAGCGCGGGCGTCGTCTTCGGTGAGCACACGCCGTCCGGTCTTGTAGTCGACCACCACCAGCTCGGCACCTGTCTCACCTCCCGGCCGGGCGTCGAGCCGGTCGATCCGCCCAGAGAACGCGATGGAGTCCGTGCGCATGGCGACGGTCCGCTCGACCCCCATCGGCTCCTCACCGGGATCGAGACCGGAGACGTACCCCTCGACCATGTCGCGGGCGCGGCTCCGCCAGGCGGCGGACTGCTCGGCGTCCCGGAATCCCTCGGTCAGCCAGCCGCGCAGCAAAAGCGTGCCGGCGATCTCCGCGGTGCGCTGACGCGCAGGGAGCCGCCACCAGGCGGCCAGTGCGTTGTGGACGCTCACGCCAAGGCTGTTGTGCGCCCACGGCGGGCCCTTCTGCGGCTGAGGCCGGTCCAGATAGGTCATCCGGTAACGGCGCGGGCAGTCCAACCAGCTGTTCAACCGCGACGGTGTACAGGAGTACAACCGCCGCGGCATCCCCTCGAAGCCCAGCTGCTCGGCGCTCATCGCACTCGCCGGGTGCCTCTGCGGCGGACGCTGCTCGCGCTCTCACATGTCACTGGCCGGCTCCGCTCGACCATCGGGCGCGGGCCTCTACTCGCCGTCGGACTCCCGGTCGAGGGAGTACCAGCTCTCCCACCGGACGTCCTCGTCGCCGATCGTGGTCTCCTCGCCCTGCCCGGGGAGCACCCGGGTGTCCTTGGGCAGCGGGCCGACCAGGCCACCGATGGAGTTCAGCTGGGTCTGCAGATCGTGGTAGACGCCGCCGATCTCGCCGGGCTTACCGCGGAGCAGGGTGTTCCCGGTGAACAGGACCGTGAGCTGCTCGCTGTAGAGGGAAATGCTGCCCGGCGTGAACCCTGGCGTGTGCATGACCTCCAGCTGAGCCCCGGCGACCTCGAAGAGGCCTCCGTCCTCGATGTCGATGTCCGGCTGGAGGTCCTTGAGCTCGTCGTCCTCGGTTTCCTTGGCGAGCTTCCGGAAGTACTGACGCCACAGCAGCCGGTCATTCCGGTGCAACGCGATCGGCGCCGGGTCCTCCTCGTCCGCCTCGGCCACCTCGATCACCGCGCTCAGGACATTGTCCCGGCCGTTGGTGCAGATGACCGCCATGACCTCACGGCCGTCGACCGCCTTCAGGATGGCCTCGGCGTCGTTGGCCGGGTCGATCACGATCACCTCGTCATCGTCACCGACGATGTAGGTGTTGGTCTCGACCTCGTACTCGTCGTCGTCCAGGCTGCACTTACCTGACGTCACGACCTGCTCGATGCGCGCGCTCACGCCAGGCACCCTATCCCGAAATCACGGGTGTCCACCCGTGAGCCTCGTTCAGCAATGCCTCAAAGGCGTCGCGGGACGTGGTCTCGCAACCGAGCCGGTGTCCCGTGAGCTCCCCGTGATCATCGCTGGAGCCGGTGCTGACCAGGCCCAGCCCTTTCGCCAACCCCCGCAGCGCCGCCCGGTCCTTCGCGTCATGGTCCGGATGGTCCACCTCGATTCCGGACAGTCCCACTCCGGCCAGCTCCTCGATCAGTGCGTCCCCGAACACGTACCCGCGCTTACGGGCCCGTGGATGGGCCAGCACCGCCACCCCGCCGGCCGCCGTCACGAGTCGTACGGCCCGTACCGGATCCAGGGCGTAACGTTTCACCTGCGCGCGCCCGCCCGACCCGATCCACGTCGAGGTGAACGCCTCCTCGACGGTCCGCACGGCGCCCGCCTCGATCATCGCCCGCGCGATATGCGGCCGACCCACCGCTCCCTCACCCGCGAGCCTGGCCACCTGTTCCCAGGTCACCGGCACTCCCAGCTCCTGGAGCCTGTCGACCATCCCCCGTGCCCGATGCACCCGGGCGTCAAGGATGCGGCGACGTTCGGCCTCCAGCTCCGGCTCGTGCGGATCGAAGAGGTATGCCAGCAGGTGCAGGCTGCGGCCGTCCGACCGGCAGGAGAGCTCCATGCCGGGCACCAGTGTCAGGTCCGGCGGCAGAGCCGCAGTGGCCTGGTCCCAGCCGTCCACCGTGTCGTGGTCGGTCAGTGCCAGAACATCCACGCCTTTGGCCCGTGCCCGCGACAGGACTTCGGCCGGTGGCTCAGTGCCGTCCGACACGTTGCTGTGACTGTGCAGGTCGATAAGCACCCGTTCATTCTGCCCGATCACGGGCCGACTCGTGCGAGCGATCAGGACTCGAGGCGGGGACAGAAGGCGCCGTAGGGCAGGTCGAGCTCCATGCCGGGTTCGCGCAAGTCACGAAGCTCGGGTCCGTCGAGCATGAGCGCCCCGGAATCGGCAGGCCAGAGCACCACCCACAGCCAGTTGCCCATGGCCTCCCCGACATAGGCGGCCCGGTCCGGAGCGGCCTCGACGGCCCACATCGGCACGGGGTGCCCGAACACCTCCAGCTTGGCGTGCGGCGGCGAGGCACAAACCTCGCCAGGGTCGGGCCCGTCCAGACCCGCGAAGTGGCAACCAAGACCGATGCCAGGCTCCTCGGCGATCACCAGCATGTCGGCAGGGCCGCCCAGCAGCGCCGGTCCGGACAGTGCCACTCCGCATGCCCGCGCGCCGGTGCGCTCATCCCCGACCTGCACGAACCCCGTGACCAGCCAGCCCGGCGGCAGCGGCCACAGCACCCAGACCGGCACCTTGGCGTCCTGGACGATGGCGGTCAGCCCCGCATGGGACGGACTGCGCGGCGGCTGCATCGGCAACACAACACCATGCACGGCACAGTTCCAGTCGCTCGACCAGGCACTCGGCTCCTGTAGTCGCCCGCGGCAACGCGGGCAGGTCGGCTCAGCCCTCACACCTACTCACGGTCGCTGTTCTACGCCGCCACGTCAAGCCAACGGCTCGGCGGAAACCCCAGCTCAGCGCCAGGAGCCTGGGCAGCCCACCCACTCAACGACGACCTGTTCGACAGCGGGAACCCCGACGCCATGGCTGCGCGGCGGTGCCTCGTCACCGTCGAACACCCCATCATCGCCAAGATCCGCAACGTCGTCCGGCACCGGGGCACCGACCTTATTGAACCGTTCGCCCATTTTGGATGAGCGCCCGTCGCAGGGGTGCCACGATGTGTGGATGCGCTGTGTCGGGGCCGTGGTCCACGATCCGGCCGGACGACTGCTGGTGATCCGCCGTGGTCATCCGCCTGGGGAAGGTCTCTGGTCGCTCCCCGGCGGCAGAGTCGAGCCGGGCGAGGCCGATGCCGCAGCGGTCGTACGGGAACTGCGCGAGGAGACCGGGCTCGAGGTGACCCCGGGTGCGCTCATCGGCAGTGTGACGAGACCGGGCCCTGCGGGCGTGACCTATGACATCCACGACTACGCCGCCACGGTCACGGGCGGGATGCTGCGCGCGGGAGACGATGCGGCCGAGGTCCGCTGGGCCACCGACCTGGAATTGCGGGTTCTGCCGACGACGCCGGGGCTGCTCGAAGCCCTCACTGAGTGGAATGTCCTGCCTGGCCATTGACAGCATCGGGTCGTTCGGCATTGATTCCTACGTAAGCGCAGGTAGAGTGTCGCGCCTGTGCTAGACCCCCGCTTACCGGAGAAAACCCCCATGCAGCAACTCGAGTACCGCCTCGAATTCCAGCAGCGCATCGTCCATCTCGTCTATACGGCCCTGCTGGTCCTGCGGGCCCTGTTCTGGCTCGCGACCGGAGGCATCGGGAGCGGGATCTTCTTTCTGCTGCTGGCCGGGCTGGGGGCGGCCCAGTTCTTCTGGACCGGCACCTTCGGCATCGACGCGACTCCGCAGGGAATCCTGCTTCGCGGCTACAGGAAGCGCCCGTTCGCATGGAACCAGGTCGCCAGGATCTACGGCGGCAACTTCATGCTGGGGCAGCGACGCACCTACATCCAGTTGGTCGACGGCCGCACCATCCGCGCGTGGGCGCCGATGAACTACTGGTCCATGCCGGACGGCCAGTTCGACCAGAAAGTCGCCACGCTGCAGCAGTGGCACGCGCACTACGCGGGGGGCCAAGGCGCGGCACCCCAGCAGGTAGCGGCCGCACAGCAGTACGGCGCGCCCCAGCAGGTATACCCGCAGGCCCAGCCCGCGCAGCCGTACGCCCAACAGGGCTACCCCCAGCAGGCCCAGCCTCAGCAGCCCTACGCCGAGCAGGAGCATCCGCAACAGGCGTACCAGCAACAGGCCGCCTACGGCCAGCAGCCGCAACAGCCCTATGGCCAGGCACAGCCCTACGGTCAGCAGCCCTACCAGCAGGCACCGCAACAGCCCTACCAGCAGGCACCCCAGCAGGCTTACCCGCAGGGGTATCAACAGCAGGGCTACCAGCAGCAGGGCGGCTACGCCCAGCCCGCCCAGCCGTACGCTCAGCAGGGCTACCCCCAGCAAGCCCAGCCCCAGCAGCCCTACGCCCAGCAGCCTGACCCATACGCCCAGCAGCCCTACGCCCAGCAGCCGGACCCGTACGCTCAGCAACCGTACGGTCAGCAGCCACAGGCTCCGGCCGCGCAGCAGCCCGCTCAGCAACCCCCGGCCCCGGCACAAGGTCAGCAGCCGCCGGCCAGCGAGTGGACGATGATGTTCGGCGCCGACGAGCAACAGCCGAACCCGCCCGCCCGCTGACGACCGACTGCGCGACGGCACGCCACGCCGGATCACCACCTTGCGGGACGGGGGCTCGCCACGCCGTGATCCGGCGATACCGGGAGACGTATCGCGGTTTCCTCGGATAGATCCTCTCTATTCCCTCGGATAGATCCTCTCTGTTATCGTCCATCTGACGATTACAGATAAGGAATCGCCATGTCGCTGCACGACCTGCTGGAACCACTGCTGGAACCGGCGTTCCACCTGGGTAAAGTGGCGACCAGTTGGGCCGAGGTGCTCGGCTTCGTCACCGGAGCGGTCACCGTCTGGCTGGTCGTCAGGCAACACCTCTGGAACTGGCCGATCGGCCTGGCCAACGTCGTGCTGCTCTGCCTGGTCTTCGTGGACGGCGGGCTCTACGCGGACGCGAGCCTGCAGGTCGTCTACGTGGTGCTGCAGTTGTACGGCTGGTGGGAGTGGCTCTACGGCGGCCAGGACCGCAGCAAGCTGATCGTCAACCGCACGTCCAACGCCGAGTGGGCCGGGCTCGGAATCTTCGGGGTGGCCGCGACCGGGGTGATGATGTGGGTGCTGACCACCTGGACCGATTCAACCGTGCCCTTCTGGGACGCGGTGACCACGGCGATCTCGCTGGCCGCGACGTACGGTCAGTGCCGCAAGCTGCTGGAGTCCTGGTGGCTGTGGATCCTCGCCGACCTGATCTACATCCCGCTGTACGCGTGGAAGAACCTCTACCTCACCAGCGGGCTCTACCTGGTCTTCCTGGCCCTGTGCTTCGCCGGGCTGCTCGCCTGGCGGCGTGACCTGATCTCGCGGGAGGACCCCTCCGGCCGGGGCGCCGAGCCACTGCCGGAGGCGGCGTGAGCCACCGGCACGGCCTGGTCATCGGCAAGTTCTATCCGCCGCATGCCGGCCACCATCATCTGATCGACACCGCGGCGGCGGCCTGTGACCGCCTCACGGTGATCTGTGCAGCCGCCAGCGTGGAGAGCGTCCCACTGGCCGACCGCGTGGCATGGCTGCGCGAGACGCACCCACAGCCGCACGTGGAAATCGTGCCGGTCGTCGACGACATCGAGATCGACTACGAGTCCGATGCGATCTGGGCGGCCCACGTGAACGTCTTCCACGCCGGGCTGGTGTCGCTGGCCGGGCTGGGCGTGGACGTGCCGCCCGTGGACGCCGTGTTCAGCTCGGAGGCATACGGCGCGGAACTCGCCCGTCGATTCTCCGCCGCCCATGTGCCGGTGGATCCGCCCCGGAACCGCTTCCCGGTGAGCGGTACGGCCGTGCGCGCCGATCCGATGGCCAGCTGGGACTGGCTGGCTCCGCCCGTACGGGGGTATCTCGCGAAGCGGGTGGTCGTCGTGGGCGCGGAGTCCTCGGGCACCACGACCCTGGCCCGCGCACTGGCCGCGCACTACGCGTCCAGGGGCGGTGTGCTGGCGGCGACCCGATGGGTGCCGGAATACGGCAGGACCTACTGCGAGGAGAAGCTCGCCATCGCCCGCCTCCAGGATCCGTCGCGCTGGATCGGCGACCTGCCCTGGGCCACCGAGGAGTTCACGCTGATCGCCGAGCGGCACCTGGCGCTGGAAGACGCCGCCGCCCGATCGGGCTCACCGCTGCTGATCTGCGACACCGACGCCTTCGCCACGTCGGTCTGGCATGAGCGCTATCTAGGGTCGCCTTCCCCCTCGGTCGAGCGGGTCCATGCACGGACCCGGCACGATCTGTGGATCCTCACCGACACCACCGGGGTGCCGTTCGAACAGGACGGCTGGCGAGACGGCGAGTCGATCCGGGAGTGGATGTCCGGCCGTTTCCGCGAGGAGCTCTCCCGCCGTGACCTCCCGCATCTCGTCGTCACAGGCGCCCACGAGGATCGTCTGGCCGCCGCCACCGAGGCCGTTGACACTCTGCTTCACAGCGGCTGGATCTTCGCCGATCCCATTGGACCTCGCTAATCAGGCTTAAATCACATCACATATCTGCTTGCCAGCCACATGAGAACAAAACGGTAACAAGAAAGAAATCTATCTATTTATCATCACATCCTTCACTCTAGGTTCACATTGATCATCCTGAACCTAAGGAAGGACAAGGATGCGGCGCATTACCCCCCGATTGACCCTGGCGGCCCTCCTCTCGGTAGGCCTCATCGGCACCGGCGCTACCGCGCACGCGTCGCCGAAGCCAGCGGACGACGACATCGCGACCCAGCTCAAGGCGATCAGGGGCGTCACCCTCACGGCGGACAAGGTCCTGCCCGAGCTTCCGGACGAGCACTACTACGAGCTCACCTTCAAGCAGCCGGTCGATCACCGGCATCCGCAGAAGGGCACCTTCGAACAGCGGATCCGGATCCTGCACAAGTCGGTGGACCGCCCTGTCGTGCTGTTCGCCACGGGCTACGACCTCTACACGCCTCAGGCCTACCGTTCCGAGCCCACGAGGATCCTCGACGCCGACCAGGTCTCGGTGGAGCAGCGGTTCTTCACTCCCTCGCGGCCCGACCCGGCAAACTGGTCAGACCTGAACATCTGGCAGGCGGCGACCGACCACCACCTGATCGTCAAGGCCTTGAAGACGATCTACAAGGGCAAGTGGATCTCCACTGGTGGGAGTAAAGGCGGCATGACCTCGGTCTACCACCATCGCTTCTACCCCAAGGATGTGGACGGCACCGTCGCCTATGTGGCGCCGAACAACCCCAACGTCCGGGACAACAAGCCCTATGACCGCTTCTTCAACACGGTCGGGACCGCGGACTGCCGGGCCAAGCTGAACGGGATCCAGCAGGAGGCCCTCAACCGACGCTCGGAGTTCAAGAAGCTGATCGCCGCACAGGCCACAGCGCAGAACCAGCACTTCACCACCATCGGATCCATCGACCGGGACTTCGAGGCCACGGTCATCGACTTCCGGTGGGGATTCTGGCAGTACAACCTGGTCAGCGAGTGCGCCAACATCCCGGCCCGTACCGCCCCGACCCAGACGCTGTTCGACTACATCGACGGTATCGACCCGTTCCTGAGCGACAGCGACGAGGGCATCGCCGAGTTCGTTCCGTACTTCTACCAGGCGGCCACCCAACTCGGCGAGCCTGACCCATCGACCAGCTACCTCAAGGGCCTGCATTACCCCCAGGGCCTCGACACCTCCCGTAACCTCATCCCGAGCGACATCCGGGTGCCGAAGTTCGACTACCGCGTGATGCCGGACATCGACCACTGGGTGAAGAACCAGGGAAACCATCTGATGTTCCTCTACGGCGGCAACGACCCGTGGGGCGTCAAGCCGTTCCGCCTCGGCAAGGGCACCCGCGATTCGTACTGGTACTCGGTCGCCGGCCAGCGTCACAGCGGATCCCTGATCTCAGTGCTGCCGCTTGCGCAGCATGACGAGGCCGTCAGCGCCCTGTCGCGTTGGGCCGGAGTGTCTCAGCAGGCGGCACAGCTCAGGCAGTCCATCGTCCCGACCGACAGCTACGACCCGCTGCTCGACAAGCGCGTACACCTGTAGCGAGTCAGGGCACCAGCCTCGGCGTGGTCTCGCGCGGTGACGCGAGACCACGC
>JAOPYO010000012.1 GCA_025964575.1 Actinomycetes bacterium | reverse complement strand
CTGGATACGACTGCCGAGCTCCGGAGAATCCTTGGTGCGCAGCTGCAGCAGGAGTCGGGTCTCTCACCGGCTGACTATCAGGTGCTGCTGGCGTTGCGTGAGGCGGACGGCAGGCGGCTGCGGTCATCTGAGCTCGCGGCGAGCATCGACTGGGAGCGAAGCCGACTGTCCCATCATCTCGGACGGATGCAGCGGCGAGGTCTGATCAGCCGTGACGAGTGCGCCACCGACAGCCGCGGCGCCGAGGTCTCGCTCACGCAGGCCGGAGCGGGCATGTTCCAGCGTGCGACCGCGCCCCATATGAGAGCCATCAAGAAGCACTTCGCGGACGCTTTGACGCCCGAGCAGTTCGAGGCGCTCGCCGACATTCTCCAGGCGCTGCAGCACCATCTCCACGCAGAATCGACTCCTGCTCCTGCCAGGGGTGGTTCGTCATGACCGGCGAAGCACCGTCGTCCGTGCGGTTGCCACCGCTTGCGGTACTGGGTGCGGGGCACGTCGGTCCCGTGATCGCGCGGGTGGCGATCGAGGCCGGCTTCCGGGTGTCGATCGCGGCCTCGGGTGACCCGGCGAAGATCGCACTCATTACCGAGGTTCTGGCGCCGGGAGCCGAGCCACGGTGGGCGGCCGATGCTGTCGAGGACTCCGAGATCGTGGTGCTGGCGATCCCACTCCACAAGTTCGCGACGTTTGATGCTGCCTTGGTGGCCGACAAGCTTGTCGTTGACACGATGAACTACTGGCCGCCGATCGACGGCGTTCAGGAGATGTTCGAAGATCGCCGGTACGGAAGTAGCGAGCTCGTGGCGCGCAGGCTGCCCCGGTCGACGATCGTCAAGACGCTCAACCACATCGGCTATCACGAACTTGAAGACGAGCGCCGGCCCGTCGGCTCCCCGCAACGCCGTGCGCTCGGTGTCGCGGGTGACGACCCAGGCGCGGTGGACGTCGTGGCGGATGTCATCGAGCGCATCGGCTACGACACCGTACGGCTGGAAAGCCTCAGTGCCGGCCGCCTCCTGCAACCCGGCGGCCCCGTCTTCGGTGTGTCGCTGCGCCGAACCGAGTTCGAGGCAACGGTGCGTGCCGAAGCGGCATGACGCAGCCCCGCTCAGCTTTGTCGTGCCGCATACCGAGTCCGGCCCCTTCCCGGCGTGGATCGGCGTCGGCGGCAGCCCCCAATCGGTCATCCGCGCCGCACATTATGGATTCTCGCTGATGCTCGCCATCATCGGCGGTTCCCCGGCGCGCTTCGCTCCTTTCTCCCAGCTCTTCCAACAGGCCCTCGAACGGTTCGGACGAGGAGCCCTACCGGTCGGAGTGCACTCACCGGGGCACGTCGCCGTCACCGACGAAAAGGCCCGCGAAGAATTCTGGCCGCACTACCTGGAGGTCATCCGCCGGGTCAGCAAGACCCGCGGATTCGCCGTCCCGACCAAGGAGTCCTTCGCCCATGAGATCGGGCCACACGGAACGCTTTACGTAGGGTCGCCGGAAACCGTCGCCAAGAAGATCGCGGCGAATCTCACCACACTCGGCGCGACCCGCTTCGACCTGAAATATGGCATTGGAGGCCTCGCGCATGAGGCACTCATGACCAACATCGAACTCTACGGTACGCAAGTCATCCCTCGTGTCCGCGAACTCCTCGCGTAAGCGGCTCGGTCACCCTCCGTGGATCAGCCGCTCGCGCGGCGGATGCCATCCTGAGACCCGCTGCACCCGGTGGCGGACGAGAGGAGATTTGGAGGGCGAGCGTGCCTCTTGCCGGAGTTCATCGTCGCGTACGAGAACCGCAGCGCCCCTCCCGGCGCCGGAGTCAAGGTAGTACGCAGCCGGCTTCGGGTGGCGGACCAGCGCTCAAGGGGCCGGAGTTTTAATGGCGGATGCCGGTAGCGATCGGCTTCGGCGCTCGGAGGGCCTCGCGCGCGAGCGTCGCCACGAGCAGGAGCACGAGCACCACGGCGATGATGGTGAGCCCTGCGGCGACGCCGATAGTGGGTGCGATGAACGCGGTGAGTAGCACGAGCACCGCCGCGATGCCGATCGACTCCGGTCGCACGACGTTGCCGTTCACAGGAGCGTGCAGCGCCCACAGCATGACGAGCACTACGGCAACGGGGATGCCGACTGAGGCGACCACGGCTTCTGCCCCCGCCTCGACGTGGTGCTCGCCCTCACCGGCTGACCCGACCGCGACCTCGAGTCCCGCACCGAGCGCCGCAAGCGCCGCGAATATAACGTAGTGCCCGTATCCCCAGAGAAACGATCTATTCCGTCGCTCCTCGAGGCCGTCGCCGGCGGGCTCGGAAAAGTAGATCCACCACAGCGCGAAAAGGATGACGAGGCCGGCCATCGCGATGATGACGAGGTGGGCGCTCAGCCCGTTTGCGACCGCGCCCTGCACTGCATTCGTCGCCGCGAGCGCGCTCTCGCCGAGCAAGATAATTGTGAACAGCCCGTACCGCTCGGCAATGTGGTGGGGGTGCCACGTTGTTGCTCCCGCACGCTCCGCGATCGGAGGCACGGAGAGGTCGAGTGCAACGAGCACGAAGAAGAGCCAGAGCGGTCCGCCGCCCGGCAGAGCGAGCTTGGACACCCAGAGCACCTGAACGAACGAGACGCCGATCGCGTAGCGAAGAGCCGTCGTGCGTCCCTCGGGGTGCGCGATCGCCGCGCGCAGCCACAGGCTCACGAGCCCGACGCGCATGACGAGGTAGCCGACCGTCACGGTGGTGAAGTCGCCCTCGAACGCCGCGGGCACGCCGGCCGCGAGCACGAGCACGCCGGCCATCTGCACGAGAGTCATGACGCGGTACGGCACATCGTCGGTGTCGTACGCGGAGGCGAACCACGTGAAGTTCATCCACGCCCACCAGATGGCGAAGAAGACCATGAGAAATGGCCCGGCCGCTTCGACACCATGTCGCTGTTCCGTCGCGTGGGCAAGCCGGCCCGCGATTTGCGACACCGCGGCGACAAAGGTGAGATCGAAGAGCAGCTCGAGAGGGCTTGAGACACGATGCGGCTCCCCCAGGTCGCGAGCGACCATACGGGTACGGAGCAGCGACATGTGGCTACTGTATCGGCGCGTGTGGCGTGACCTGGGGGAGCATGATGCGCCGGTTCGGGGCCGAACGGACCAGAGCGGGGCGAGGACAGCTCCGGTCCCCCACCCACCTGGGCAGGCTGGTCACCAACCTGCTCGACAACGCCCGCACATACGCCCGGCACTCGATACAGATCCAGGTACGCCACCACGACGCCACCGCGGAACTCACCGTCACCGACGACGGACCCGGCATTCCCGTCCAGGACCACGAACATGTCTTCGAACGCTTCGCCCGGCTCGACACCGCCCGCTGCCGCCACCACGGAGGTACCGGCCTCGGCCTGGCCATCGCCCGCGACATCGCCCACGCCCACAACGGCACCCTGCACGTGGAAGACGCCCCCGGCGGCGGAGCGCGCTTCGTCCTCCGGCTCCCTTCGCCCGGTACGCCGCCGACCACCCGTAACGTGCATGACCTTTCGTGACCGACAGTGACCGTTCATGGTCCTTCCGGGCCGGGACACGCATCTTGCCCCTGGGCACGACAGGGCCCAACCAACACCTAGGCGCCGTCGGACGGGAGCGGGACCAAGCCGCCCCAGATGTGCTCGTCGGCCTCGGTGTGCACAGCACGGACCGCCCAGCGACCGTGGGGTATCGGGACGGGGGCCGGCGGCGTCCCCCGAGTCAGTAGCGGTTGGGGTTGTTCAGGCCCGTTCCTCCATGATCGAGTTGCCGCCGTCCACGACCAGGCACTGGCCGGTGATCGCCGAGGCGCCGGGTGAGGCGAGCCATCCCACGGCCGCGGCGACCTCGTCCGCCGTGGCGCTGCGCCCGAGGGGGGTGGCCAGTCCCTGCGTGTGTTCCCAGGGGGTCTGCGAGGCCGTCTCGATCCAGCCGGGGGCCACGGCGTTCACCGTGATCCCGGCCCCTGCGGTGTCCAGCGCCAGTGCCCGGGTGAGGCCCACCATGCCGGCTTTGGCGGCGGCGTAGCCGGGCTGGCCCCGCATGGCCATCACCGGGCCGGTGACGCTGGAGACCATGACGATGCGCCCCCATCCGTTCGCGGTCATCACCGGGAGCGCGGCCTCGGCGGTGAGGTACGCGGTGTCCAGGTTCCGGCGCAACGCGTCCTGCCAGGCGTGGAAGCCCAGGCCCGTCTCGGGCTCCGGATCCGAGACCGAGGTCATGCCAGCGTTGTTCACCACGACATCGAGCCGCCCCCACCGGTCCATAGCCGCGGCCACCAGGGCCTCGGCGGTCGCGGGGTCCGTCAGATCGCCCGCCCGCCCCTCGGCCTCGGCTCCTCCGCTCCGCAACTCGGCCACCCGCCGCTGAATGCGGTCCGTCGTCGAGGACAGCAGCACCGCGGCGCCCATCTCGGTCAGCAGCCGCGCGCAGGCGAAGCCGATCCCCTCCGCGCTTCCGGCTCCGGTGACCAGCGCCACCCGCCCGGTCAGGTCGAAGGCCGGGGTCATGAGGTGAGCTCCCTCGTCGGGCCGTCGAGATAAGCGGGCGGACCCGCCTCACACTTATGAAATGAAAGCATCTAATGAATTATAGTTTGATTTCCATCGTCACCTGCACGATCGGGTGATCTGGGGCGGGTCATCCCGCTCCGGGAGCATGCCGACTGCGAGTGGGTGTTGGCGGGATGGGGATCGACCGGACGCTCATCTGCGATAGCGAGCAGCGTTTTGGGTTCAACCTCCACCCAGGAATTCCTTAAGCGCCGTCGGTGAGCAGGATGATCATTGCGCCGCGGGCACGGGCCAGTCCGGCCTGCTTGAGTGCAGGCCGGAGAGGCTCAGTGCAGGGGCCGGTCACTGATCCAATCCCCGATTCGCATGATCAATGATGGGGTGGCGGCCACTTCCGCGTGCCCGAATGCGGGCTCTATCCACAGCTCACGGGGATCGCTCGCGGCCGCGTACAACTGCTGGGCGTGTTCCACCGGAAAGAACAGGTCGGCGTCGCCGTGCACGATCAGGAGCGGTACGGGAGCGATCCGTCCCGCCACCTCGTAGGGTGCCTCGGGCACCGGATCCCAGCCCACGGCGGAGACGCGGGTGCGCCTCAGCAACCGGGTGACCAGTCGGCCCGAAGGCCGCTCGATCGCCCAGTGCACCTGGCGCATACGGGTCGTCCCTCGGTAGTACCACCTGGCCGGGGCGCTGACGGCGACGACCGCGTCGACCCCGCCGTACAGAGCGGCGTGCCGTACGGCGACCGCCCCGCCCATCGAGAAACCCACGACCGCGACCCGTGCGTAGCCGAGCTTCCGGGCATACCGGACGGCCGCATCGACGTCGAGCACCTCGCGATCACCCACGGTCGACAGCCCTCCCGAACGGCCGTGGCCACGGAAGTCGAGGGTGAGCACCGCCCCTGACCGGTTCAGCGCCACGGCGATGCGCCGGTGGGTGGTCTGGCGCCAGGAGCCGGTGAATCCGTGCGCGAGGACGATGCACAAGTCCCTGTCCGCCGGGAGATGGCCGACATCGAGCCGTACACCGTCGTCGGCGAGCAGAGTCGCGCCTCGTGGGGTCATGCTCCCATAGTGCCCTCCGGGCTCGGCGTCAGCCCGCCGACTGGCTGTAGACGGACGGGGACGCCGTTGAGGTGGGCCATGCCGGCCAGTCGTTCCAGGTCCACCGGGTCTGATGACGTGAGCAGGTTGACGTTCGCGCCACCGGCCGCGTGTCCGCCGAGGCGCAGCGCGATCCCGACGAGTCGCTCCGGGCTGACCCCCGGCAGGCGTCCCAGCGGCGGGCCGAGCCTCCGCAACGGTCCGGGCAGCGGGACCGCCGCCGCCCGTACGAGGGGAGCCGGAAGCGATCGGCGAGTGCCTCGAACGGCAGCGGCGAGGAACCGAACACCGCACCGCCCGCCCGGTCGAGGTTGCCGGTGACGACGTTGAGGGCGTCCAGCAGGAAGGCGACGAGCGTGCCCTGTCGGCCCAGGCACGACCCCGTACGGCGACCGCCGATGTCGTCGAGCGCCTCGTCCCAGCCGACCGGCTCGAACTCCCCGTCCGGCCGCCGGCGGAGCGGGCGCAGCACCCGGTCCGGATCGTTCTGCACGTCCGTCATCGCGATGCCCTTGGGGCAGGCGAAGCCGCGCGACAGCGGATGTTCGTTGTTGGGACGCAGCCGCACCAGCCGCCCGTCCTCCACGGTGGCCACCAGCCCGCACAGTGGCTCACATATCCGGCAGAACGTCACCAGCTCCTCGGTGCCCATGGGTCCATTGAAGAGTAAGTGATCACTTGCGTGCAAGGCCGCCGGCCGGAATCAAGTACCTGCCTCACAGCCCTGGTCAGCGCCTACGTAACCTGGTGGTACGAGAGAGTGGCTCCTGGTGACGAGGGCCGAGACGTCGGTCCGCTGAATCCTGGACCATCATCCGCGATGCCGCGCGTCGGTCGGCATGTGGCCGGTCCGGCGGCGGGTGTTGCGTCAGGGGAGCCGAGGTTTCCGACGAAAAGAGACGAACGTGAGTCGTCGTACAGTCATCGCCGGTCTGCTGAGCGCGGGTATGGTGCTCACCGCCGCGGCCTGCGTCAATGCGTCGGTCAGCCTAGCGGGGAGGGAGACGACACCGTCGGGTTCGACGACGGCACGGCCCACGAGCAGCGCTCCCGTACAACAACAGCAACTGCCCCAAGGCTATCGCCGTGTCAGCGACGGCACCCATAGTCTCAGCTTCGGTGTGCCCATCACGTGGACGATCATCGACATCACGAAACTGGAGAAGTCGGGGACGAGCGATCCGGCCATGCAGGTCCAGATCCAGCGGATCAAGGAGGCGGGCGGCATCTTCCTGGCGGACAACGAGTCGAGAAAGCAATCACCGAACAACTTCATGACGAACGTGGTCGCATTCTGCTCCTCCGCTCCCTCCACCTCGATCGAGGAGTGGAAGGCCTCCGCGCAGAAGGAGCTGCAGCTGTCAGGCGCCACGAATATCCAGATCAGCGACACGACCTTGGGCGGTATCCCCGGGATCCGTATGACCTATGTGCTCGACAAGACCACGGTCATGGAGAACGCGGTGCTGAAAAGCGGCAAAATATGCGACGTCACGCTGACCACGGACCAGCCCGCTCGCTACCAGAAGGTGTTCGACCAGATCACCGCGACCACCCAGATCAGCTGACCATGCGCATCCAATAAGAGCTCGCGCAGCTTGGTGATCTTTAGTTGGGTATCCGTTCCCAGGCGGCAGTGGGTTGCGGCGGCCTCCACCCCGAGGTCGCAGGACCTCCATGGTGCGGGGGAGAGGTCGGTCAGTTGGCGAGCGGGGCGATGCGGAACGTGAAGTCCAGGCGGCGCCACTCCCCGTCGATGTCCCGGCCGTCGGGCGTCGGCCCGTCCTGCGCGGCGAAGTCGACGATCAGTTGGTCCTTGACGCCGAAGACGGTGTCGGAGTCCAGGTAACTGCCGCCCTTCACGAACAACTGCGTGATGAGGCGGCGGTGGCCGGCTGCGGCGATCATGAAGTGGAGGTGGGGCGCACGGTAGGGGTGACGGCCGACGGCCGCGAGCATCTGACCGACCGGTCCGTCCTCGGGGATCGGATACTGCGACGGCAGAATGGTCCAAAAGCAGATCCGGCCCTGCTCGTCGGTGCGGAGCCGGGCCCGCAGCACCGGTCCGTCGATCTCGGGCAGCTGGACGTCGTAGAAGCCGTCCTTATTCGACTGCCAGACATCCACCACAGCACCGGCAACGGGAAGGCCGTCGGTGCCGGTGACGCGGGTGTCGACCCACAGGGGGGTGCCGTCCAGGCCCTGCGCGATATCGGCGCCGAGCGCGATCTCCGGCGGGCCGTCGACGTAGAAGGGGCCGAGCACCGCCGACGGCGTGGTGCCGGGGGTGCGGGAGTTGGTGAGCAGATCCACGACGCTGGAGAGGCCGAGGGTGTCGGACAACAGCACGAATTCCTGCCGCGTGCTGGAGCAGATGTGCCCCGTGCGGGTGAGGAAGTCGATCGCGTACAGCCACTCGGCCTCGGTGAGGTCGTTCCGCGTCGCGAATTGGTGCAGATCACGGACCAGGTCACTCAGCAGCTGCCTGACCCGCGGGTCGGGGCCGGTGGCGAAGCTCGCCATGACCTGTTCGGTCAGGCGGCGGATGTCCGCGGACACGGCCGGTGCGAGGGCGACCGGCCCGGGTGCGGGCCGGTCGCCCCGCCAGGCGTCACGCAGCAGAGCCTCGACGCCTTCGGCGCTCGGCTCCCGAGGATTGGGGTACGGCGTCGCGGTGGCCAACCGGGCCACTTCGGGCAGGTCCGCTTCGGCCAGGCCCAGGGCGCGCAGCGAGGTCGGGCCCCCCAGGGAGGCGATCAGATCGAACACCCCGCTCGGGGCGTCCGCGACGCCGAGGGCCTCGGCGATGCGGCGCATGACCTCGGTGGCGGCGGGGGCGTTGTAGGCCATGGCGTGCGGTAGCACCACCGTGTGTGTTTCCGCATGCCGAAGGTTGAAGGCGCCGCCCAGAGTGTGGCACAGCTTGTGATGCAGCCCCATGCCGACGGAGGCGAGACACGTCCCCGCGAGCCAGGCCGCGTACAGCAGTTCCGAGCGCGCGTCCAGGTCGTACGGGTCGGCCGCCAGCGCGGGGAGCGCCCGGGGAATCCGGGAGATCGCATCGAGTGCCAACCCGTCGGTGATCGGATTGGCCTGGGGCGAGTACAGCGCCTCCACGGCGTGTGCGAGTGCGTTGATCCCGCTGGTCACCGACATGGCCAGGGGCAGGTCACGGGTGAAGTCGACGTCGTAGATGACGGTCTCGGGCAGAATCGCCGGCGAGGACTGGGTGATCTTACGGCCGTCCCGGGTCTCCCCCAGGACGGGCGTGACCTCGGAACCCGCGTAGGTCGTGGGCAGGATGACCTGCGGCAGATCGGTGCGCAGCGCCAATGCCTTGGCCAGCCCTGTGGTCGAGCCGCCGCCGATGGCCACCAGGCCATCCGCAGAGCACTCCCGCAGCACCTCCAGTGCCTTCTCGGTCACCTCCACCGGGGTGTGCATCGCGGCACCATCGAACTCCGCCACCACGAGCGGCCCGAGCGCTGCGCGGACCCGCGCGGCGGCGCCGGCCACCGGCGCACCGGACAGCAGAAGAATGCGCGTGCACCCGAGTCGCTCGACCTCGGCCCGGACCTGGTCGAACGTTCCCGCTCCGAAGACGACCCGTGCGGGATGGGCCGTATAGACGAAGTTCTTCATGGACTTCCGCCTCATCGTTCCGTCGTCGTGAGTCCGGCCGTTCGCCACCGATTATTCGCCGCGTGAACGCCGTCTCCGAGGTCGAGGTCATGCCCGATCACCCGCAAACCGAGTCTACGGCGGGGAGGGAGAAGCCGATGATGACGATTGCTGCTGATTCAGGAGCCCAGGTAGCGCAGGACCGCAAGGACACGGCAGTGATCGCGTACGTCGGCGCCATCGGGTGCGACGGGCGATGTCAGTGGTGGCCGTTATGGTGCGCTTCTAGCCGTCACCAGCGAGTTGGGCGGCGTCGGATGGTCCGGGGTCGATCGCGCAGATGAGGGCGTCGGTGACGATGGCATGGTCGATGCCCAGGGATGCGGCGACGCGGGCGACCTGGTGGGCCACCTGGTTCGGGGGGAGGCTGGTGATGGCGTGGGCGGCGGCTCGTGCCGCCGCCAGCTTTCCTTCGGCGAACTCGAGACGGCGCCCGTGTCGCTGCATGGCCGCATCGATGACCATGTCCGCCAGCGGAATCTCAGACTGTAGCGCCTCGCATACGGCCATGCGCCCTTGGTGGCTGAGGACGTCGGCGGGGTCCTGGTCACGGGGAAGTCTGATGGCGCCGATGGGGCCGGTGACCTGCAGGAGTACGTCCCAGGCCCGTACGGTTGCGTCTCGTCCGGGTTGGTCGCCGTCGAGGGCGAGCAAGATGCCGGTGGTGGTCAGGTCGGTGGAGCGGCCCAGGGCGGTCAGCTGTTGTGCGGTGAGGGTGGTGCCGCAGGGGGAGACTGCGGCGTGGTGGGGGCTGGCGGTGTTGACGGCGATGGCGTCGAGGGGGCCTTCGACGATGACGGGCCGTGCGCCGTGGGCGAGGCGGTCGCGGGTTTCGTGCAGTCCGAACAGCAGCTCGCTTTTGTGGAAGATCGGGGTCTCGGGGCTGTTGAGGTATTTCGGTCCGTCGGCGCCGTCGGGGAGGCGGCCGATGAAGGCGACGATGCCGCCGCCGGGGTCGCGGAGGGGGAGCATGGCGCGGTTACGGAAGGTGTCGAACAAGGTGGCGCGTCTGCGTCGGGCCAGCCCGGAGGCGAGGATCGCGTCATCGTGGTAGCCGAGGTCGCGTAGGTGGTCGGTGAGCACCCGCCAGGCCTTGGGTGCGAACCCCATTTCCCATTCCCTCTGGACGGTCTGGTCGAAGCCCCGGCCGGTCAGGTACGCCGGTACCCAGCTGCCGGGGAGTTGGGTACGGAAGAGCCGGTGTGCGGCCTCATGCATCGCGACCAGGTCGGCTCGGGACGGGCCAACCGGTTGGACGTTCGCCTGCCGCGTCCCGGTGGTCGTCGCCGTGTCGATTGTGGTCGCCGTGCCGGTGGTGGTCGGCGGGAGGGCGTCCAGTTCTTTGCGGATGCGCGCTGTGGTGCGCAGAATCCGGTCGCCGACCATTGTGATGGTGCCCAGGGGCTGAGCGCGCGGGTCGGTGCCGGCCCAGCCGGCCAGCGGCGGGAAATCAAGCCCGGAGGTGTCCAAGCCGGCTCGTGCGAGGACGAGGTAGGCGATCGAGTCGGCTTCTACTCGCCGAACGCCGTGGCAGGCCGGTGAGTTGTCCCGGTCGACCTGTTCGTGGTGCAGCAGGAGGTGGCCGATCTGGTGCGCCAGCACACCTACGGCGCCGGTGTCGGCCAGATCGGGGGCGACCGGGATCCTGCGCTGGGATGCCGCGGCTGAGAACCACTCGTAGTCGTATCGGTCGACGAAGAAGCCACGGTCGGCCGCGAGCAGGCGCAGCTCCGCAAAGGCCTCCGCGGCCGGTGGCGTCGGCCGTTCGGGCAGGGGTAGTCCGTCGGTCTGGGCGAGGTCGAAGACGGCTCGGGGCCTGCCGGTCCGGGAGATGATCCGGATCCCGTACTCGCCCTTGAGGACCTGGCGGCCCTGGGTCCTCCACTGGTCATAGGAGCGCACGTCCGAGGCGAACCTGTACTGCGCGGCGATCAGAAGAGTGTTGGCGAACCCGTACTGCCCGTACGTGGCGGCGCGTTCCAGCCACCACGTCCACGGCAGGATCCCGGTGCTCAGCCGGGCCGTCTCCTGCTCGGCAAGTGAGCCCAGGACGCCGACCAGCCGGCGCTGCTCCCGCTCGCTCTGCGTCTGAGGGTCAGCGGGCATGCTCGGCCTCCACGTTCGTCTGCGAGCGGGGAAGCCGGCACGGCCGTAAGGTCGCGCATTTCATCTCATACCCCCTGCCGGGCGCCGCGATCGCGGACGGCGTCGGCGAGTTCTCTGGGAGAGCGGGGCGAATAGTCACTGGACGGTGCAGATGGCCTCTCGTGCGCGCACAGCGATGTCGCCCCTCATCGCGCAAGCCCGCGTATGCCGCATCCAGCAACTCCGTGCGTACGCGTCCATCAGCGCGGACTTCCCGCCAGCCTGCTTCGATGATGGCCTCGCCCGGTGGAGTAACGTCGATGGTGGCATCACCAGGGCCATCCCAGGATCATCTGGGCCGTCTCTTGCGCCGCCCGTAGGTGTGGCAGAACAGTCGCTCCGCGCTGGTGGAAGCGTCCGGCCACAGCCAGTTGCTGACGTCAACGGCGAGCACGATCCGCCCGTCCACCGCGCGGCAGAATGGCTTCACCGGCTTTGAACTGGTGGGCGATGCGGCTTGGGTTCTGAGGCCGTGCGCCGCCGGAGTGGACCAGTCCAGCTGCGCCACCAATTAATTCGCTTGTGTGGAATTCCTTATCAGCTGCCTGTCGACCCGAAGGGACCATTGGATCGTGACCACCTCGATCATCGTCGGAGGAAGCAGCGGACTGGGCCGCGCTTTAGCGCAGCGACTCGCTGACCGCGGCGATACCGTCATCATTACCAGCCGCACCACGGAGCGCGCCGACACCGTGGCCACCGAAATCGGCGGCACGACCCGAGGCCTGGCCGTTGACCTGTCGCGGCCGGAGACGATCGCCGCCGCACTCGCCGATGTGCGCGAGGTCGACAACCTGGTGATCAGCGCCATCGAACAAAGCGTCAACTCCCTCGCGGACTTCGATATCGCCGAGGCCATCCAAACCGTGACCATCAAACTGGTCGGCTACACCGAGACCGTGCGAGCCCTGCGGGACCGGTTCACCCCCGGCGCGTCGGTCGTGCTCTTCGGCGGCCTGGCCAAGGAACGCCCCTACCCCGGTTCCACCATGGTGACCGCCATCAACGGAGGTGTCACCGGTCTGGTGAAAACCCTGGCCGTGGAGATCGCGCCCCACCGCGTCAACGCAATCCACGCGGGCGTGGTGGGAGACAGCCTGAAGTGGCGCGACGTGCCCGATCACCCCCACGTACCGCGTACCCCTATCGGACGCCTCGTGACGACGACGGAGATCGTCGACGCCACCGACTTCCTTCTCCGCAACACCGGCGTCAACGCCCTCGACTTGTTCGTAGACGGCGGACTGCGCGTCACCTGACGCACCTAACTCCATCTGGTGGCGCAGGGTGCAGCACTGGCCTCACAAGCCGGTTCCCGAGGCGGCCGTCGCCACCGCGTCCTGCTCAGAAAGGCCCTGACCGAGTGGCAGATGGCCGACCTCATCGACAGCTCGGCGCTGGTCGCGACCGAGCTCGTCTCCAACGCGATCCGGTTCCCATGTCGATGGTCACCGTGGACATGCCCAGTTGCGGCCAGGTGTCACCGCCACGTCCGTGTCTCCGTAGCAGAGGTTGTGCTCCGTCATGTCAGGCCTTTGCGCGACCTTGATCTTCATCGCGACGCTGCCGGGGAATGGTTGTCTTTGTACCGCGCGGACTTCGATACGTTCGGCTGGTTCGAGGTCGTGGTCGACAATGCCGGCGTCGAAACAGGCACCGTGCGGTGGTGCTGGTCGTCATCGTTTGTACGGGGACGTCCGGTGGTGTGCGCGGGCTTCCTCGGTGTCGAGCTGGCGGATGGGCAAGGGGCGATTGTCCCGCGTGCACATGTGTTGATCGCGCCTCACTCATCCTGAATTCCAGGATGAGTGAGGCGCTGGACGGATGCCGGGGCGTTTGGCTCGCCACAGTGGGGAAGGATCAGCCACCTACGGACGCGTCTCCTCGAGGAGGTTGTGATGACTGTTCCTCCGCTGCCAGAACCGTCGCCGATACCACCTGTCCCAGACCCGTCGCCGGTTCCGGAGCCCATACCGACTCCCGCTCCACCAGAGCCGGAACCGCCGAGGCCGACACCGGAACCGGTTCCGTAGAAGAGCACGTCGGCTCTGTCACATGTGAGGGCATGTTTGACCGTGCCCCATCCGAGCTCTGATCTTCGCTCTCCACTTTCGCCAACTATTGGCACCTATGTCGCGTCAAACAGGCGTACGAGATCCACTGCGCCTGAGGAGAGCGATGAAGAGCTTCGTCGGGTGCGACGGTTGTGCTGGCTGCTGGGGCGGCGTTGGACCGTCGGCCTTTACCGTTCCTCACATCGAGGACCGTCCAGGTACGGCGGCACTTGGGCCACGGGTCCAGGCCCGTCAGGGCTTGGCCTCCAGGATGAGGTTGAGCGGAGTTTGGGCAGCCCGGCGGAAGCGTGTGAAACCGGCGGCTTGGAACACCTCACGCAGCCGTTCCTCGCCGGCTTGGGCGCCCAGCCCGAGGCCGACCTCCTGGGACAGTGAGTTCGGGACGCAGATCGAGGATGAGGCGTTGTACAGCAGGGCGGCCATGGGGTTGTCCTCCAGGTTGGCCGCCCTGCTGTCGAGCGCGAACGGCTCGACCAAGAGCACTGTGCCGTCGGGTTCGAGGTGCTCGAGCGCGTAGGAGGCGACTCCGACCGGGTCCCCCATGTCGTGCAGGCAGTCGAAAAAGCAGATCAGGTCGAAGCGCCCCGGGTAGTCCTTTGCCGTCGTCAGTTCGAAGGTCGCCCGACCTTGCACACCTGCCTCTTCGGCCCGCTCTATGGCGGTTTCGATGGAGGGCCGGTGGTAGTCGAAGCCGACGAAGCGTGAGTTCGGGAAGGCCTCCGCCATGACCACCACCGAGGCGCCATGACCGCATCCGACATCGGCGACCTTGGCTCCTGCCTCCAGTTTGGCCTTGACGCCCTCGAGAGCAGGGATCCACTCATTGGGCAGGTAGGTGCGATAACCCGTGCGGAAGAGCCACTCCGTGCCATGGAACAGCAACGGATGGTGCTCTCCCCAGGCGAGTGCGCCATTGCCGCGAAACGCGGTTTTGGCCTTGTCGATGTCCATGAAGAACGAGCCGAGCGCATTCATGGCCCTGGCCGTGAACACCGGGGACGTGTCATCGGCCAGCGCCAGTGTCGCTTCCGGGCTGAGCATGTAGGTGTCGGTGTCCTCCTCATACTGCACCAGGTCGGCGGCCGCCTGGCCGTCCAGCCATTCCCGGACCAGGCGGGGATGGCAGCCGGTGGACTTGGCGAGTGCTCCCGCGGACGTCGGCCCCGCCTCGGCCAGTCCCCGGTACAGCCCCAGTTCGTCCCCCAGCCAGATGCCGTAGCAGACGGCGCTCCCGGTCATGTAGCCGATCATCCGGCCCATGAACTCCTCGAGTCTGTTCTCGTCGATCTCGTTTTTCATCCTTCATCCCCCGTTTACCGCCGAATCATTGACCGACCTACCCCCGCCTCAATCACATCAGTCTTGACCTGAGGGTGGGAAAGGAGGGCACTCCTCGTCATGGAGTGGATCTTCTTGAACCGGCGGCGGCCCGGTAGTAGACCCCGGATTCAATTTATCAAGTTATTAACACTTACTGGAATGTCTGTTGGTGGCGGTCATGGGTTCCGCCCCTGTGATCGCTGATAACGTCCTCAGTGGCCGCGTGCATCCGGCAGGTGTCAATCCATAGGTCAAATGTCCCATAGATGAAAGATCCGATAATGCCAGCTGACGTCATTCAAGCCTTCCGCAGATCGCCTAGATATTCCTTCATCGCCGTAGGTCTCGCGATGGGGCTCGCGCTCATCCCCGCCCTGGCCGGCTTCGCCTTCACACAACCCACCGCACGCGCGGCACAGGCGCCTACTCCGACGGCGACGGTAACGGTGGCTAAAACGGTGGCGGCGACCCCAACGGTGGCGGCGGTTCCCACAGCGCCTGCCAGTACGAACACTTCCCACAAAAACAACAAAGGCCACAGCGATATCGACATTGACACGAACAGTCACTCGAACGACAACTCGAGCAACCATCACTACCACAATCACCATCAGCACTGACATGAGCGGGCATCCGCGCCGAGAGGCGTAGTGAGGCGGGTTCCGGTGGCGATCGCCGCCGGGGTGGTCGGGTTCGTTGCTTGCCGCGGGTTCTCAATGGCCCCGGAAGGCCTCCTCCAGCCACCAGGCGGCTCGGTGGGTGGTCACCTTGGAGTGCACGACCAGCGGCCGGTCGCGTGGTCCGGCCAACCAGTCGGTCACCGCCGTCAGGTCACCGCGGCGGCGCACGGTGACGGCGGCGCAGCCGAAGCCGCGGCCGATCTCCGCGAGATCGGTCGGCGGGAAGGTCACGATGTCCAGCGGATGGCCTTCGGGCCCGAAGTGGTGAACCTCGGCTCCGTAGGCCTCGTCGTCGTAGACCACGATCAGCAGGCCGAGCCCGAGCCGTACCGCCGTCTCCAGCTCGCTGACCCCCATCAGCGCGCCGCCGTCTCCGAGGGCGGCCACGGTCAGCCGGTCGGGGCGGGCGATCGCCGCTCCGATGGAGGTGGACAGGCCCAGCCCGATCGACTGGAACGCCTGGGTGAAGACGAGCCCGTCGGCGTCGGGAACGTCCAGGTACATGGCCGGGTAGCCCATGAAGTTGCCGGAGTCGACGGCGACCGTACGTTCCCGGGGAAGCAGTTCGTTCAGGGCGATCGAGAGCGTTCGAGGGTCGATGCGGGAGTCGTCGGAGTCGTCCTCGTACGGCACGTCGCGCCAGCGGAGTTCGCGGGTGAGTCGTGCGGCCAGGTCGGGGGAGCGGTAGCCCTCGGAGGCGTGATCACGGCGGGCGAGTTCGGCCTCGGCGGCCCGTGCGGTCTCGGCCACGTCTCCGACCAGTCCCAGCTGGACGGGGCGATGCGCGCCGAGTGCCTGGGGTTCCAGGTCCACCTGGACGACCGTTGTGTCGTCGCCGACCAGGGTGCCGTGACGCAGTGTCCACATGTTCAGGGAGCAGCCCCAGCCGATGAGGAGATCGGCGTCGTGGATCAGCTCGGCCGCGATCGGGGAGGCGAAGCCACCGCTCACGTCGAGGTCGAAGGGGTCACCGCGGAACAGTCCGCGCGAGACCGCGGAGGTGGCGAGCAGCGCACCCGTACGCTCGGCCAGCCTCCGGAGCGGTTCGCGCGCGCCTCGGGCACCCCGGCCGGCCAGGAACACCGGTCGCCGGGCCTCGGCCAGCGCATCGGCCAGCGGACCGACCTCCGCCGCCGACGCGCGCGGGGCTGTGATCTCCGGAACCGTCACCGGGCCGGCAAAGGTGGCGGCCTGAACATCCAAGGGCAGGCTGAGCAGCACCGTGCGGCGCTCTCCCACCGCCGTACGCCAGGCACGGGTCACATCGGCCAGCGTGGTCGCGGAGGAATGGATCCGTTCCGGGACCGCTCCGACGGCTCTGGCCAATGCCGCCTGGTCGATGCGGAAGTTGGAGTGCACAGCGGAGGCGGCGACGTCCGCGGCCAGGACCAGCAACGGCGTACGGCTCTTGGCGGCCTCGGTGATCCCGGTCAGCGCGTTGGTCAGACCGGGGCCCTGGTGCACCGAGAGCACGCCGACACCGCCGCTCACGCGAGCGTACGCGTCGGCCATGGTCGCGGCGCCGCCCTCGTGCCGGGCCGCGACGAACCGCGCACCGTGGGCCACCATGGCGTTGGTGACATGGAAGTTGCCGCTGCCGACGACCCCGAAGACCGTGTCGGCGCCGAGCCCGGCGAGGGCGGTCCCCACCGCCTCCGCGACGATCAACGCTCGACCAGGGCCAGGACACGCGCCGGACTGCCCGAACCACCGACGATCGGCAGCGGGGACGCGATCAGGACGGCACCGCGTGGCGGCAGCCGGTCAAGGTTGCGCAGCTGGGTCAGGCCGTACTTGTCCGCGCCCAGGAAGTAGGAATGGCACGGGAACGGCGGGTCGAACCCGTGGGCGGCACCGGCGTCGGTGCCGACGGTCTCCACGCCGATTCCGATGATCGGCGTCTCCTCGGCCAGCCAGCGTGCGCACTCCGGAGCGATACCGGGCGTGTGCGGACCGGTCTCGTCCGCGTTGAGGAACTCTTCCTGATCGCCGGAGCGGGCGTCCCACCCGGTGCGGTACAGCAGCCAGCCGCCGTCGGGCAGCGGGCCGTTGCTCTTCTCCCATTCCCGCACGTGGTCGATGGTCAGGAGGAAGTCGGGGTCGGCGGCGACTCGGGCGGCCTCGTCCAGGACCACCGCGGGGGCCACCAGCCGGCGTGGCGCGACCTGGGAGATGTCCTCGCCGTCGCGGCCGGTGATCCAGTGGACCGGTGCGTCGAAGTGGGTCCCGGTGTGTTCGCCGGTGATGATGTCGTTCCAGTACCACGCCGGGCCACGGTCGTCATACCGGCTGATCTCGCGCAGGGAGAAGTTCACGGTATTGGCGAACGGCTCGGGCAGTTGCAGGATCGGCGTGGCCTCGGACAGCGGAGCGGTCAGGTCGACCACCTCGACCGATCCGTCCGCGAGCGCGGTGACCAGTTGAGCGAGCAGGGACATGCTTCCTCCCAGGACGCGGCGCGGGGCCGTCCCCGCGGACTGCCCCACCCCGAACGTATCGACCGACCGGCCCGCCCGGAAGCCGCACCTTCCGATCTGGAGGTCGGCGCGCGACGCGGCAGGCCATGGACACAGGTATCACTCAATGGCCCTCAGCATCATCGCCGCGCGCCTGGAGAGGGCCGCTTCCTGAATCGCGAGGCCTCTCGACAGGCGGAAACATTTTCCTGACCCTCCCTTGAGCCGCTTTGTGAACTCTCAAGGCCGAAATACCGGCATTCTGGACAAATGGTCCTGCCTCACATCGCCGCAGGTCAGGCCGTACGGCTGTTCCGGGTACGTCAGCAGGGGCCGAAATGACCGTTCCGGGGCGGCCGAACTATGCCCGGTACTACCAAGCGTCGATCACCGGACAGGCCTGCCTCCCTGAGGACAGGGAGGTGCTGATGGCTCTCCGGGAGGCGTCCATCCAGCCCGCCGTACCGGAGGTGGAGAACCGGGCGTTCCTCACGCGCGCCGTCGCCCACCTGGCTCACGATGAGGGCATTCGGCAGTTCCTCGATATCGGCTGCGGGCACCCTGCCTGGGGGAACGTTCACGAGGTCGCAGGCAGGTTCCAATCGGAAGCGGTGGTGGCGTACGTGGACTGTGACCGTGACGTCGTGGACCGATGGCGGGCACTCATGCCGGACGCCGGACGGGTCGTCGCGGTCGAGCGTGATCTGCGCTGTCCGCGCTCGATTCTCGACTGTCCCGAAGTGTGCTCACTGATTGATTTCAATGAACCGGTAGGTCTACTGCTCTCTGGTGTCCTGCACCTGGTGGCTGATGAGGATGACCCGGCCGGAATCGTGGACACGTTGGTCGATCGGCTCTCCCCGGGCAGTTTTCTCGTAGTCTCACAGGCCACCGGCGACAGTCAGGATCCGGCGACCGTGGCCGAGGTGATCAGGATCGCGGCTAAGGCGGGTGTCGAGATCACGATGCGTTCGCGGGAACAGGCCACACGCTTCTTCCGTGACGTGGATCTCCTTGAGCCCGGGCTGGTTCTGGCCCCGGACTGGAGGCCCGCCAGGGCGCCCACCCATGGGCCCTCCGGTTGGATCATCGGCGGTGCCGGCCGCAAACCCTGATCCGGCTGCCCTCTCGCTCGTCGGCGATTGGGCAGGGCTCGTTGCCCGTGCCGGTCCTGCACGGCCCGTAAACGGTGACGTTGGGTGACGATTTCGGCCAGATTTTTTCGGATAAGTCCTGCTCACATGGCACTTAACACTGCGTTCACACTTGGGCAACAGGTCCGAAATGACGCATTGCAACCCTCGACCCTGGCTGGAACCCCCAAACCCGTTCGCCCCACGATGAAGGGATCGCTGTGAGCTATAAGGCCGAGTACATCTGGATCGATGGCACCGAGCCCAGCGCTCGACTCCGGTCGAAGACCAGGATTCTCGCTGATGGCGCCGAGCTGCCGATCTGGGGCTTCGACGGCTCCAGCACCAACCAGGCCCCCGGTGACAAGTCGGACTGCGTGCTCAAGCCGGTCTTCTCCTGTCCTGACCCGATCCGTGGTGGCGACAACAAGCTCGTCCTGGCCGAGGTCTACCTCATCGACGGGACGCCGCACCCGACCAACAACCGGGCCAAGCTCACCCCGATCGCCGAGCAGTTCGCCGACCAGGAGGCATGGTTCGGCATCGAGCAGGAGTACACGTTCTTCCGGGAGGGCCGCCCGCTCGGCTTCCCGGCCGTCGGTTTCCCCGCCCCGCAGGGCCCCTACTACTGCGGCGTCGGCGCGGACGAGGTCTTCGGCCGTGAGATCGTCGAGGCGCATCTCGACGCCTGCCTCGAGGCCGGTTTGGCGATCTCCGGTATCAACGCCGAGGTCATGCCCGGTCAGTGGGAGTTCCAGGTCGGCCCGGCCGGCCCCATCGAGGTGGCCGACCACCTGTGGGTCGCCCGTTGGCTGCTCTACCGCATCGCCGAGGACTTCGACGTCGCGGCCACCCTCGACGCCAAGCCGGCCAAGGGTGACTGGAACGGCGCCGGTGCGCACACCAACTTCTCCACCAAGGCCATGCGTGAGAGCTACGACGCGATCATCACCGCGGCCGAGTCGCTCGGTGCCGAGGGCAAGGTCGAGGAGCACATCGCCGGCTACGGGCACGGGATCGAGGAACGTCTCACCGGCCAGCACGAGACCGCCCCGTACAGCGTCTACAGCTACGGCGTGTCCGACCGGGGCGCCTCGGTGCGCATCCCGTGGCAGGTCGAGCAGGAGCAGAAGGGCTACATCGAGGACCGCCGGCCGAACGCGAACATCGACCCGTACAACGTGACGCGGCTGATCACCAACACCTGCTGTGCGGCTCTGGAGAAGGCCGGCCAGATCTGACCTGCATATGAGCTTGGGTTGATGCCGTCGATCGGCGCGGTCGACGGCATCAACCCGAAGTGCCGAGGGGATCCCGGGGCGGGGCGCTTCCGGGGTCCCCTCAAGTATGTGCTGGACCCGGAAACCCGACCCCGGGCGGATCCTCGTTCGGAACGGGGCGCTTGATGATCAGCCGACCGCTGATCGTCCAGGCCGCCCGCGCCGTCAGTGCCCCGGAGGGACCTTGATCCCCCCGTTCTTCGGACCGCCCTTGATCCCCCCGTTCTTGGGACCGGGCTTCTTGCCGCCCTTCTTGCCCGGCTTGGCGGGCGGCGCAGCCGCGTAACCGAACACATTGCCCGGGTCGGGGAAGTCACTCTGGGGTATCCCGTTCAATGCCTCCACCAGGCTCCGGGCCCAGGCCGGCGCGAGGCTGGCTCCGTAGGCGTTGACCGGGTCGCCGAACGGCGCGTCCGGGTTGCCATACCAGAGCACCGCCGCCAGGTCCGTGGTGTAGCCGGCGAACATGACACTGGTCAGGCCTTCGTTGGTGCCGGTCTTGCCCGCGGCGGGACGGCCGTCGGAGAGCGAGTTGCCCTTCGCGGTCCCCCTAGTGAGCACGCCCTTGAGGATCTTGGAGACCTCGTTGGCGGTGTCGGCCCTGATGACCTGCTTGCACCCAGCACTGGGGACGGTGAGCTGCTTGCCCGTCGAGTCTGCGATCGCGTTGATGGCGATGGGCTTGCAGTACTTCCCGGAAGCGGCGAAGCCTGCGTAAGCCGCCGCCTGGTGCACGATGTCGATCTCGTTGCTGCCCAGGGTCATCGAGGGGACCTGGTGCAGCGGAGAGCCGTCGGTACGGGTCATGCCGAACTTCGCGGCCATGGTGGCGACCTTGCAGAGACCGACGTCTCTCTCCAGCAGTGCGTAGTAGGTGTTCACCGAATCCCAGGTGCCGGTCTGGAGATTGTAGGCGCCGCTTTCGGACTCTCCGGCGTTGGAGACGTGGGGCCAGTTGAGACGGTTCCCGGCGCAGTCGGTGTAGCCGCTGACGCTCGTGCTGGAGGGACTGTTGATGGTCTCGTCGAGCCGATGCCCGTTCTCCAGCGCGGCGGCCAGCGTGAAGACCTTGAAGGTGGAGCCGGCCGCGACTCCACCGCCACCGCCGTGCGCGATGTCGACGGCGTAGTCGAAGGACGCCTCGTGCTTGTCCAGTCCGAACTTACGGCTGACGGCGATGCCCTCGATCTTGCCGGTGCCCGGCTGGACCATCGCCTCCATGGTGATCCGGCTGGACCTGGAACTGGACTTGCTGTCGACCGCCCGCTGGGCGGCGTCCTGGGCCTTGGGGGAGAGGCTCGTCTGGATCGTGAGCCCACCGGTGTTGAGCAGGCCCCGCCGTGTCTCCGGGGTGGAGCCGAACACCGGGTTGGTGAGGATCTCGTTCTGTACGTAAAGACAGAAGTAGGCGTACGTGGAGGAGTCGCAGCCGCCGGGGAGGATCTGGGGCTTCAACCCGAGCGGCTTGGCCTTGGTCGTGTTCGCCTCGCTCTGGCTGAGCTGACCGAGTTTCACCATCTGGTCCAGCACCGTGTTGCGCCGCTGCAGGACCGTCCCCGGGTACTTGATCGGGTCGTACTTGTTGGCGTTGTTGACCATGCCGGCCAGCGTCGCGGCCTGTGCCGTGGTCAGCTTGGACGCGTGAACCCCGAAGTACCGCAGGGAGGCCGCCTCGACCCCGTAGGCAAAGTGCCCGAAGTAAGCGATGTTCAAATATTTATCGAGGATGTCGTTCTTGCTGTAATGCTCCTCGACCCAGAGCGCGTACCGCAGTTCCTGGAGCTTGCGGTTCAGGTTGGGGGCGATCGTGCTGTCCTGCACGGCCTGGGCGGCGTCGAGAGCCGTCTGGGCCTGACGCTTGGCTGCCTTGGTGTGGGCCTTGCTGAGCCGGTCCTGGGCCTGCGCCACCCGGGTGCCCGCCGTTTCGAACAGCACGTTCTTCACGTACTGCTGGGTCAGGCTGGAGCCGCCCTGCTTCTGCGCGCCCTGGGACTGGTCGCGCACCATGGCGCGAATCGTGCCCTTCAGATCGAGCGCCCCATGCTGATAGAAGCGCGCGTCCTCAATGGACACGAGCGCCTTCTGCATGACCGGGGCGATCTTGTCGATGGTGACGTCGGTGCGGTTCTCGTAGAAGAACGAGGCGATCTTGGAGCCGTCGGCGGCCAAAATCGTGGATAGCTGAGGCAGCGGCGGTTCGTCCAGTGGCTGCGCTCTGGCCTGTTCGGATGCGTTCTTCGCCGCCAACCCGACAGGGCCGACCGCCGGTAGCAGGATGCCGCCGACCAGCAGACCTGCCAGCACCGCCGCGCAGACCAACTTCGCCACCTGGCCGAGCTTTGTCGCCACCTCTGGAGAACTCACCCGGACAGACTAATTGCACTGAATGGGATCTCTCTTCGGGTATTGCCGTAATTACGAGGAAATCCTGTGCTGCAGGGGCACGGTGGCCGGTGCCGGACGATCAGATGTGACCCGGATCTCATCCTCGCGCTCTCTGCCCGGCCGTGGTGGTTTTGGGCACTCACTGCAGACACGGTGTCCCGACAACTTCGGACACCTTGACAATAATTTTTTTCGGTGGGACGGTGTCCTTATGTTCGAGGTGGCGATAATCGAGGACCCGGCCGCAGCCGAGGTCTCGCTGGACCCGGTGCGGGCCCGGCTGCTGGCCGAGCTGGCCGAGCCCGGTTCGGCCACGATGCTGGCCGCGAGGGTCGGCCTGTCGCGGCAGAAGGTGAACTATCACCTCAAGGCGCTGGAACGGCATGGTCTGGTCGAGCTTGTCGAAGAGCGCAGGAAGGGCAACGTCAACGAGCGGGTGCTGCGTGCCACGGCGGCATCCTATGTGATCTCGCCGGCCGCGCTCGCCGCGGTGCAGCCCGATCCGGCCCGCTCGCCGGACCAGCTGTCGGCGCGCTGGCTGCTCGCCGTCGCGGCTCGGCTGGTGCGGGACGTGGGGACGCTCATCACCGGTGCGGCGCAGGCCCGTAAACCGGTGGCGACGTTCGCGGTCGACGGTGAGGTGCGCTTCGCCTCGGCGGCCGACCGTGCCGCCTTCGCCCAGGAACTGGCGCATGCGGTCACCGCGCTGGTGTCCAAATACCACGACGAAACGGCCGAAGGCGGGCGTGATCACCGCGTGATCGTCGCCGTCCATCCGAGTGTGAAGACCGAGACGGCCAAAACAGAGGTGGCCAAAACAGAGGTGGCCAAAACAGAGGTGAAGGAGATCGGAGATAGGAGTCCACCGCGACCGCCTGGCCAAACCGGCTAGGGCCGGCCAGGAGTGGGCGACGTCGCTCATGAGGTCTTGTGGTGGTTGCCGTGCGGGTGGTAGGCAGACGACTCGAACGTGATTCTAGCCATCTGAGAGGGGCCGTTCATGAGTCAGTCCACCCCCCAGGCCGGACCGCGGCGGTTCGGTGTCTTCCTGGCTCCGTTCCACCCGTCCGGGCAGAATCCGACGCTGGCCCTGGAACGTGACCTCGAGCTGATCGTCCATCTCGACAAGCTCGGCTTCGACGAGGCGTGGATCGGTGAGCACCACTCTGCCGGCTACGAGATCATCGCGTCGCCCGAGGTGTTCATCGCGGTGGCCGCCGAGCGGACCAAGCACATCCGACTGGGTACGGGAGTGTCCTCGCTGCCGTACCACCACCCGCTGATCCTGGCCGACCGCATGGTGCTGCTCGACCACCTCACCCGAGGCCGCGTGATGATGGGCGTGGGGCCCGGCTCGCTGCCCTCGGACGCCCACATGATGGGCATCGAGGTCGCCCGCCAGCGGGAGATGATGGAGGAATCCCTCGAAGCCATCATGTTGCTCCTGCGCAGCGACGAACCGGTGACGTACAAGACCGACTGGTTCGAACTGCGCGACGCCCGGCTCCAGCTGCGCCCCTACCAGCGGGACTTCGAGGTGGCCGTGGCCGCGATGATCTCGCCGTCCGGGCCGATGGCCGCCGGCCGGTTCGGCTGCGGCCTGCTGTCGATCGGCGCCACCCAGCGCAAGGGGTTCGACGTGCTGGGCCTGCACTGGGGCGTCATGCGGGAGCGCGCGGAGCAGTACGGGACGGTGGCGGACCGGGATGCCTGGCGGCTGGTCGGGCCGATGCACATCGCCGAGACCCGGGAGCAGGCCGCCCGTGACGTCGACTTCGGGCTGGCCGATTGGGTGAAGTATTTCCAGGAGGTGGCGGCGCTGCCGATCGCCCCCGACACCGCCGGCCACGAGGAGTTGGTCGATGCCATCAACGCCTCCGGGTTCGGCGTGATCGGGACCCCCGACGACGCGATCGCGCAGCTGCGCCGGCTGGCCGACCAGTCCGGGGGCTACGGAACCTATCTGGTGATGGCCCAGGACTGGGCCGACCGGGCGCAGACCCTGCGATCGTACGAGCTGCTGGCCCGGGAGGTGATGCCCGCGTTCCAGAACTCCGCGGTGACCACTCAGGCCAGCCGGGACTGGGCCGCCACGCACCGCCCCGAGTTCATCGGCCAGGCCGGAGCGGCGATCACGGCCCAGTTCGAGCGGCATGCCCAAGAGAAGCGGTAGTGCGCCGTCAGGCGAGGATGTCGTCGCCCAGCGCTGAGAGGCCCAGGACGGGTGCCGGCTCCAAGGGCTGGATGTCCACGCCGAACGCGTCGGCGATGACCATCCGCCGGTCCTCGACGCGGATCCAGTCGTCCTCGTCGTCATGCGGTTCACTCGCGATGAGCACCCCGTCCGGCGAGACCCGATAGCAGAGGGTTTCCCCCCAGGTGGTCGCCACGACCCGTACGCCGTCGGTGGCCAGCAGGTTGAGGCACGCGTGGGAGTCCACGGCGGTGATGTCACGGAGCAGTTCGCCCACGGCGAGCTCCAGCGGCCTGCCCTGGTCCAGTCGTTGCCAGAGCAGGGTCGCGAGGAAGGCCGCGTCGCAGGTCGACTCGGGCTCGTACCCGGGCTCGAGCAGGTGCAGGGTCTTCTCTACGCTGAGGTGGCCGTTGAGGCTGAGCAGGTAGGCGCCGTTGGTGAAGGGGGCGGTGGCGGCCTCCTCGATGGGCATGCCGGGGCTCGCTCCGCGCACCGCTCCGAGCACGCATCCGCCGGACATCTCGCTCGCCAGCGTGGGGAAGTCGGGGTCGGCCTCGATGGGCCCGGTCCGGCGGTAGGACACCGCGTGGCCCTCGGCCGGAAACCAGCCCACCCCGAAACCGTCCCGGTTGACCAGGTCGATCTGCTGCCAGCGTGGCCGTGCGGCTTGACGCGGCAACCCGTAGGAAGGCTGAAAGATCAGCTCATCGAATGACCTGTCCTGGCCCAGCCAGGCGAAGTGTCGGCACATAAAGTGAGATCTCCCTTCTATGGGCAGCGAACTCCGGGGCTCTCCCGACCGGTTGGGTCGGGAGAGCCCCGGAGTTCAAAGATCGATGACGTCGGCGGGCTTCAGTGGCCGCTCTCAAAACGCAGCATAGCCAGCGCGCGGCTGGGTAAACGCCTCGATTTGTTGCGTGTTTCTCCGTTCTTGTAACACATTCGAAACTTCAGAGTCCGTGGCTCTGCAGCCACAGCTCCAGTAGCGCCAGCTGCCACAGGGCGCTGGCTCCCAGCGTGGTCCGGTGGTCGCTCGGCGCCGCCATCAGCCGCTCGACGTACGCCGGCCGGAACAGCCCCCGGGACTTGGCCGCGGGGCTGGTCAGCGCCTCCCGCACCAGCTCGAGGTACGGCCCGGACAGGTGCCGGATCGCCGGCACCGGGAAGTATCCCTTGGGCCGGTCGATGACCTCGTCGGGCACGATCCCTCGGGCCGCGTCCTTGAGCACGCCCTTGCCCCCGGACGCCAGCTTGAGCGACGGTGGGCTGGCCGCGGCCAGTTCCACCAGGTCGTGGTCGAGGAACGGCGTCCGCGCCTCGAGCCCCCAGGCCATGGTCATGTTGTCGACCCGTTTCACCGGGTCGTCCACCAGCATCACCGACGTGTCGAGCCGCAGGGCCGCGTCCAGCGCCGTCTCGGCGCCCGGCATGCCGAAGTGCTCCCGCACGAACGCCTCGCTGGCATCGCCTGCCAGCAGATAGGCGGGGTTCAGGGTCGAGGCCAGCGCGGAGTGCGGCCGGTCGAAGAACACCCTGGAGTACGCCGAGGTGACCTCGTCGCGGGGCACGTCGGCCAGGGGCGGATACCAGTCGTAGCCGGCGAAGACCTCGTCGGCACCCTGCCCGGACTGGACGACCTTGACATGCTGGGACACCTCCTGCGAGAGCAGATAGAAGGCGACGCAGTCATGGCTGACCATCGGCTCGCTCATCGCAGCCACCGCCCCGGTCAGGGCCGGCAGCAGCCGCGAGTCATCGACCAGGATCTTGTGGTGGTCGGTGCCGAAGTGCGCGGCGACCAGGTCGGAGTAGGCGAACTCGTCGCCGGACTCGCCGCCCGTCGCGTGGAAGCCGATGCTGAAGGTGGACAGATCCCGCTGACCCGCCTCGGCCAGCAGCGCCACGATGAAGCTGGAGTCCAGGCCCCCCGACAGCAGGACGCCGACCGGGACGTCGGCCACCATCCGGCGATCCACGGCCGTGCGTAGGGACTCCAGCACCGCCTCGGACCAGTCCGCACGCGAAAGAGAACGGGTGTGGTTCGGCCGCCAGTAGGAATGGTCTTCGAAGGACCCGTCCGGCCGGATCGTACGGACCGTGGCGGGCGGCAGCTTGGAGACACCGGCCAGGATCGTGCGGGGCGGCGGCACCACGGAGTGGAAGGTCATGTAGTGGTGCAGCGCGACCAGGTCGAGATCGGTGTCGACACCGCCGCCCGCCAGCAACGCCGGCAGCGTCGAGGCGAAGCGCAGCCGGTGGGAGTCCTGGGTGTAGTACAGCGGCTTGATGCCCAGCCGGTCCCGGCCCAGCACCAGCAGCCCGGAGTCGCGTTCGACGATCGCGAAGACGAACATCCCCTTGAAACGCGAGACGCAGTCCAGGCCCCAACGGTGGTACGCCTTGATCAGCACCTCGGTGTCGGAGGTGGAGAAGAACCGGTAGCCCTCCGCCAGCAACTCCGCGCGCAGCTCCCGGTAGTTGTAGACACAGCCGTTGAAGACCCCGGTCAGCCCGAGCTCGCTGTCGACCATGGGCTGCGCGGCCTTCTCGGACAGATCGATGATCTTCAGCCTGCGGTGGCCGAGCGCCGCAGGGCCCTGCGACCACAGGCCTGAGCCGTCGGGCCCGCGTGGCTCCATCGCGGCGGTCATCCGAGCGACGGCGTCCACGTCGGCCAGGGCACCGTCGAACCGTAGTTCTCCGCTCAGCCCGCACATCGGCGGCTCCATGACGTCATTCCAGGGATCCTCTCTCGGGGGTCAGGGGTCACCGCATCAACCAGGTGTCCTTGGAACCACCTCCTCGGGAGGAGTTGACGATCCTGCTGCCGGCCGGTGCCACCCGGGTCAGGGCGAGGGGGAGGACCACGGGCTCGCTGCCGAGACAGACGAAGGCCCGCAGATCGACGGCGCGTGGTTCCAGCCGTCCGTCCACGAACGTCGGGTGGGTCGACAGCGCCACGGTCTCCTGTGCGATCCAGTGGTCCGGATCGGCCAGGATCGCGGTCCGCACCTCCGCGAGCTCGGAAGGCGACGCGTCGGGGCCGATCACCACGCCCCGCCCGCCGTACCCGTCCACCGGTTTGGCCACCAGCTCACCGAGCCTGTCCAGGACAATGATGCGTTGCGCGGGGTCGCGGCAGAGATACGTCGGCACGTTGTCCAGCAGCGGCGCCTCGCCCAGGTAGTACTCGATCAGCTGCGGGACGAAGGCGTAGAGGGCCTTGTCGTCGGCCACGCCGTTGCCTGGCGCGTTGGCCAGCGTCAGGGTGCCGCACTTGATCGCGTCCAGCAGACCCGGGCCGAGCGGCCGTCCGTCGGCACCCACGGCGGCGAACAGCTCGTCCTCGTCGATGCGGCGGTACAGCACCTCGATAAGTGTGTCTCCGGCTCGTACCATGCCGTCCGCGGTGATCATTAGCTCGGCCGGCTGGACCAGCGGCACTCCCAGCTGGTCCGCCAGCAGCCGATGCTCGTAGAACGCCGAGTCCGCCGGCCCCGTCGTCACCAGCGCCAGCGCCGAGGAGGCCGCGGTCAGCGCCGCACGGAGCGTCGCGATGGCCCGGGAGGGCGCCGGGGCGTGGGAGGCGCGGACCAGCTCGGGCAGCACCCGGGCGGCCAGCCAGCGGTTGGCCAGGGCGTAGCCGATGCCGGAAGGCACCCGCAGGTTGTCCTCGAGCACCGACCAGCGGCCCGCATCGTCGCGGACCAGATCGATGCCCGCGACCGCACACCGTACGGTGCTGGAAGGCACGAGCGGACCGGCCGTGCTCAGCCCGGATGATTCCTCGATCGCCCATGCGGGCAGCACCCCGTCGGCTACCACCGCGCGCGATCCGTACGCGTCGTGCAGGAACGCCTCCAGCGCCCGCACCCGCTGTGTCAGCCCGGCCTGCAGAGGGATCCAGTCCTCGGCGGCGATCGCCCGTGGCACGAGGTCGACGGGGAAGAGCCGATCCTCCTCGCCTTCCATGTGAAAGAACATCCCGAGCCGGCGCTGCACCTCGTCGCGTTGCCGCTCGCGTTCGCGCAACCCCTCCGCGCCGATCTGGTCGAGCGCGGTCATGACCAGGCCGTACGGACCACGCGCACTGTGGTCGAACACGATCGCTTCGTCGCCGGAGGCGTCATAGCCCGCCAGCATCGCGGTCACCTCGGTGCGCTTCGGCCCCGCGCCCGGCTGCCATTCGGTGTTGGCGCGGGTCTCGGCGAGCAGCAGATCCACCACCTCGTTCAGGCCGCCGCGGGCGAACGCCTGGCGTTGCCGTGCCGCCGAGCTGCCTCTCTGCAGCGACGCGCGCGCCAGTTCCGCGATGAGGTCCCAGTCACCGTTGTTCTCCAGAGTGGGGCGCAGTTCGTCGAGCAGGCGCTGCAGCACCTGACCGGCCGGCATGGGTCTGCCGCTGCGGGGATCGATGAGCTCGCCTTCCAGCCCGCTTCGCGCCGCCCGCCAGGTGGTGGCGCGGATCAGCTCGGTACGGACCGGTAGCGGTGGTCTGTCGGCCCGCACCGCGTCGAGCTCGACGACCACCAGCGCGCGGAACAGTCCGGCCAGCAAGGCCACGTCCTCCACCCGGGGGCAGGCGTCGCACAGCCGCAGCTCCACAGTGGGCAGATGGGCGGAGGGTCGGACGTCGAAATAGATCATGCCCTGATCGGTGATCACCCCGGTCTGGATGAGGTCCTGGACCATCCGGTCGTATTCGGCCGCCGATTCCAGCGACGGAACCGGGCCGGTGGTCGGCCAGCGCTGCCACAGTACGGTGCGGTAGCTCGCGTAGCCGGAGTCCATCCCCAGCCAGAAGGGTGAGCTGGCCGAGAGCGCCAGCAGTGCGGGCAGCCACGCCGACACCCGGTGTGAGACGGCCACCGCGAGGTCGCGATCACCGACGTCGACGTGCACCTGCGCCCCGCAGATCAGCTGCTCCCTCGCCAGGATCTGGTATTCCTCCAGCATGTTCTCGTAACGCGGGTCCGGGGTGACCTTGAGCGCCTCCAGATCCGCGATGGGCACCGTGCCCGCGGCGACGATGCCGAGGCCCAGGGGCTCGGCCGCCGCGACGACGCCGCGACGCAGCGCCGCGAGGTCCTCGACCAGATCGACGAGGCGGACGAAGGGCCGGCTGTTGGTCTCCACCACCGAACGCTGAAGCTCGCCGCTGAATCTGTCCGCCGGCAGTTGTTGTAGCAGGCTGTCGGCCCGTGGCATCAGCCGACGGGTCTCGAGGTCCACCGTGTGGAACTCTTCCTCGACACCTACGGCCATGAATTCCGGACGCTCAGGCATCTGTCGGACAGTACGTACGGTGTGTTACGTCCATATATCCAGGACATGCCGTCTCGGTGTGAACTCCCACGGGCGACCATGCTTCTTCAGGCACTGACATAGACCCGCATTGCCCAGAAAAAAGGGGATCATTCCCTCTGGAGATCAGTAGTGTCCGCGGACGGTCGTGCCGGGCCCGGAGTCGGCGACGGCGAGCGTGAAGGTGTCCCGATGGAGGTCATGAGTGCCGGGAAAGCGGTCGTACTGCGCTCCGAAGCGGTACGTGCCAGGCTGGATCGCACGGCCCGGCTTGAGCTCCCAGCGGTAGACGATGGCACCCGTAGTGGTGGTCATCTGGCTGGTGAGGTCGGCGATGGGCAGAGTCATCCAGGACCCGTGGAACGCGGCGCCGGCGGTGCGGGCGACCTGGATCGTGACGGTCAGCTTGGTCAGCGGCCGGACGACGGTGAGCGCGAGGTTCGCCTGAGCCCAGTAGTCCGAGCTCTGTGGGTCGAGCACCGCGGAGACCCGCACAGCGGCCGGTCCCGTCGGCCGGGGCGAGGGCACGGCGGAGGGCGGCCCGGCCGGGGGAGAGGTCTTCGGCCCGCCATGCTGCAAAGGGCCGGGGACCGGGACCGGGTTGGACGACGCGGGTGCGGAGGTGGGCCGGGACGGTCTGACGATCGCGGAAGGGGAGGAGGTCTCGGTCTGGGAGGCCACCCGCGAGCTCAGCTGCCGCTCGACGAGCTGCCAGCCGCCGATGGTGGCGACCGTGATGACCCCGGCGGTGGCCAGTGCCACCCCGATGGCCCGGGTTGGCAGCAGCCACACCCGGCGAGGTCCGCCAGGGCGCGTCCGGGTCCCCTCCGCGATCCGGGCCAACATGCGGTCGCGGTCGGGTTCGTGCCGCTCCGCCTCGTCGCGCAAAGCGGTTTGGAGGCCCTTCACGATGTCTTCAGCGCGGTGGCGACCAGACGTGTCACGGCGCATCATGCCCGCCTCCCCGTCGGTGTCGTCTCCGCGGGCCGATCGGCGTCGTCTCGCTGGGCCCGGAGCATCTTCTCCAGGTCGGCGGCCCCTCGCGAAGTCTGGCTCTTCACCGTACCGACGGAGATGCCGAGGGCCTCGGCGGTGTCCTGCTCGGAGAGGTCGAACGCATAGCGCAGCACTACGCAGGCCCGCTTGCGCAGTGGCAGCCGCCGGAGCGCGGCCCGCAGGTCGAGCATCGCGGCGACATCCGGGCCGTCGGTCCGGTCCTGAGTCATGGCGCCCATGGCGGCGGTCCGCCGGCGGTCCCGGATCAGACCCCGAAGACGTGAACCAGAGAGGTTGACCACGATCCGGCGCACATAGGCGACGGGATGGTCGGCGGCGCGCACCCGGTCCCAGTGGTGCCAGGCCTCGACGAAGGCGTCTGCGGTCAGGTCGTCCGCGGTGTCGGGATCTCCGGTCAGCAAATAGGCGAGCCGCGCGAACCCACGATGGTGTTGTTCAAAGAACTCCTGGAACTCCGCCCGATCGTCGTCGGACCTCACCACGCACTCCTCGGGTTCAGTGCGTCGCCTCTGCTTCCGCCGATGCAGGCCTTCCGTGCAATACAGCCCGAAAAGGGGCCAAGGCCGACAGATCGCTGACGCTAGCATCAGTGGCCCCAGGATTCGAGGTGGTTCGTCCGGTGTTTCGCCTTTCGGTCGTGGAGGTGGCCGGGCGGAGAGAGGGATATGGCATCCGCCCGGCCACCGGTCACGCGGTCACTCGTTGAACAGCCCGCCGTAGTCCGCCATCGCCAGTGCGATGTCGGCCTGCGCCCAGAACCGGTGGTAGTTGAAGGAGGGGACCTTGGTCGGGTCGTCCAGGTAGGCCTGGACCTTCGACCATGAGGGGTCCTGCTTGTACCAGGACCGCAGGGACAGGAACGAGGAACTCGAGTTGATCAGGTCTCCGTTCGGCATCTTCCCCGAGTAGCTCGCCGGGACGTACACCTGGTCGTTGAATCGGCTGAAGTCCTTCCGCTGCTCCGACACCGAGATTCCCTTGGCGTCCTGGCCGGCCCACATGCCGTCCAGGAGTCCCTTGGCGGCCGTCTTGGCCGCCGCGTTCCCCGACTTGGCCGCGTAGTAGGTCAGGGTCTTGGCGAACGCGGCGGCCGTACCGACGTCATCGGTGTAGTCGACGACGGTCACATGCAGGCCCGTGTTGTTGGCCGGGCTGCCCGAGCCACCGCTCCAGTCGGAGGCCGGCTGACCGCTCCAGTTCAGCGTGGACGGGATCTGGTATCCGCCGGCGCTGATCGTGGTCTTGGACAGCGCCCAGGGCACCCACTTGTCCAGCAGTGCCTTGGCCTTCGCGTCGCCGGTCACCTGGTAGTACTCCGCGACCCGCTCCATCGACCACACCTGCATGCCGAACCAGTTGTTGCTCGGCGGATCGTGGTAGACCGGCTCCCAGTCGTAGGCCATCCCGTAGAACTTGGTGATGCCCGCGGGCGGCGTGTTGTAGCTGCCGTCCACACTGTTGGAGACACCACCGGCGATGGCGCCCTCGTTGGATTGCAGCCACTGGTAGAGCTCGATCTGCCGGCTGAGGCTCGTGGTCCAGTCGGCCTTGGCGGTGGCTCCCTTCGGTGCCATGGCCGAGTCGTTGACCAGCGCGTACGCCGCCATCGGGTTCTGGTAGCCGAAGTGCGAGGTGCCGTCGCCGATCCGCCAGGCCCAACCGGCACTGCTGTCCAGCGCACCGCCCCAGGCGTAGTACCACGACAACAGGTAATGCTCGCTGTCCTTGCCGGTGCCGGCCGCGCAGCTGCTCGCCGGGTAGCAGTTGCCGATCTTCTTGAAGTACTTGTCGAAGAAGGAGTACCTCAGGTAGTCGCCCATCTTCCCGGCCTTGGCCACGGTCGTGGCGACGGCGGTGGCCTGGCCCTGTCCCTTGGCCCAGGTGTCGGCCCAGTACGCGGCCTGGATGGCGCGCGCGTCGGCGTCCGGGGCGTCGGTGAACTTCCACTGCTTGGCGTAGCTGGAGTCCTTGATGAACAGGTCCAGATAGCCGTTGGTGCCGCCGTAGGTGAACGTGTCACAGGTCGGCTGGGGGACGGTCTCCCACACCGACTCCTGCGGGCCGCGCTGGAAGGTGTTGATGTACGAGGGGCCGCTCGCCGACGGACCGGCCTCACAGCCGCCACCCGGAGTGTTGCCGAAGCCGTACTTGTTGTCCACGTCCTGCAGCCAGTGCATTCCGTAGATGTCGTCGGTGCCGTACGCCGACTTCAGCTCGGCGGCGATCGGATCCTGCCCCGCCGACACGCTGGAGTCGATCTGCGAGGGATAGTCGCTGGGCAGGGGGTGTTCCGCCGCATAGGTGGCGGGACTGGCGGGCTTGTAGAAGGAGTTCGTGGGCTGATCCGCGTGCGTCGGGATCATGTACTTCTCCATGAGCGCCCATGAGGCGTTGAACGGGCTCCAGTCCTTGGTGACCCGGCCGTACATCGCCTCCAGCCAGATCAGGTAGCTGTAGGCCTCGGAGGTCGTCTCATGTCCGTAGTCCGGAGCCTCCACGATCAGTGTCTCGGCCGAGTGGTACGGGATCCCCGCGGGGCTGAAGTAGCCGTTCGCCGGGTCCTTGACCTTCTTGTAGAGATCCAGGAAGCGGGTCTCGTACACGCCCGCCTTCGGGGCCTCGGTGGCGGTCACCACGGCCTTGGTGTAGCCGGTCGCGGTCGAGGTGAACTCCGCCGTCCCGGTGCTGGTGGCGTCCGCGGTGATCGTCACGTTCTGCGCGGTCGACCAGTTGGCCGAGGTGAAGGTCAGCGCCGCTCCGGCTGAGACCGACAAGCCGGTGTTGCCGCTGGTCCGCGCTGTCGTGACGGCCACGTCGGCGGCCGGCTGCTTGGAGAGCTTGACGGCGTACGTTTCCGCACCGCCCTGTTGCACGGTCAGCGCCGTCGGGCTCGCGACCACGCTCGGCGCGGCGGTGACGGTGACGCCGACGGGCGCCGACTCGCCGATCCCGCCCTGGCTGTCGTAGACCTTGGCGTACAGCGACTTGGTCCCGGCGGTGACGTTCGTCCAGCCAAAGGCGTATGGCGCGGTGGTGTCAGTGCCCAGCAGATCGTTGTCGCTGTAGAACTCCACCTTGGTCACCGTCGCGCCGTCGAACGTCGCGGCGGTGGCGGCGAGCGAGATCGTGTCCCCCGCCGTGAAGGTGGACCCGGCGGCCGGGCTGGTGAGTGCGGCCGTCGGGGCCTTGTGCGCGCCCGTGCAGGCGGTGCCGTTGAGGGTGAAGGTGGTGGGGTTGGTGTTGGTGCCGGTGTAGGTGAAGTTGGCGCCGATCGTGGTTGTTGCTCCGGTGGTGAGGGTGGCGTTCCAGGTTTCGTTGGTGATGGTG
>JAOPYO010000480.1 GCA_025964575.1 Actinomycetes bacterium | reverse complement strand
CCCGTTGCGCGCGATGGCGTTGCTCGCGTGGACCACGACGAACACGCTGACCTTGTCACCGGGATGCACGGCCGCCGAGACCGGCGTGGTCGTGACATCCAGCACGGGCGGCCTCGGTGTCGGCGTCGGCGTCGGTGTCGTGCAGGCCGACGCGGAGGTCAGTCGTGCGCCGGTGGAGGGCGTCGTGGGCGTAGGGGACGTCGGCGTAGGGGTCGCCGAGGGCGTAGGGGTCGGCGAGGGCGTCTTACAGCTCGATGAGGCTGTGCCTTGCGCTGTCGCCGGCAGCATGGTGGCGACCGCCACTACCGCCGCCGTGCCCAGTCCTATCAAGATCGGATATTGCCCCGATCGAGTGAGCACAGTCCCAGCACCTCCGTCATATCGCCTTGCTCGCTCGGTCTGGTCTACCCACAGAAAGCGTATGCACTCAGACGAACACGGCCAGCGAAGCAAATCAACCGGGGTCGCAGGATGCGTCTAAGTTGCGGCTAGATCAACTCCTCGTGAAGATCTTGCACTTCCGCCCGAGGCGCCCAGGTTTGCCATACTCCGTGATCGACCCGGTCCAGACCGAGCCGCTCGGCGACCGGTCCCCGGCCGCCGATGTACTCGACCCGCAGCCACGTCTCGTGCTCGCCCACGATGATGAAGCGTTCGCCCTTCCAGCTGCAAACGGTCCGTACGTAGCGCAGGGAGTCGATCTCGGTGGTCGGCACGATGCGACGGTGCCGCCCCGCACGGATCTCCTCGAAGCCTTCTGTGGGCTCTGTGGCGTAGAGCCGGGTCTCGCCGTCGGGGCCGGGCCCGGCTTCGTACTCGACGCCACGCCAGCGCGCGATGAAGCCGTCGCGGATCATACTCATGGCCGCGCTCCGCTCGCTGGGCTCATTGGGTCTCCACCGTCTCAGACTGCAGCCAGGTCAGCTGGTCCGGGTCGTACATCGCGATGAACCGCTCGGAGCGATCACGGCCGAGGTAGTACATCTCCGCGCCGTACGGCAACCGGGTGCTGTCGACCTTGTACTCGCGGATGGTTCCGCCGCTGCCGGACGCGAACCCGGTGCCCTGGAACGGCGCCTGCTCGACCACCCAGCCCGAATCGCCCCAGCCGCGCAGTTCTTCTTCCGTCTGGCCCCCGAACGGGATCCGGTAGAGGTCCTCGCAGTACGCCGGCCAGCGCATGATGTAGGCGCCCTCGTCCGCCAGGGAGAACGGCGACCCTTCGTAGAGCAATCCGAGTGCCTCGTAGAGCTGGACCGGAGTCTGCAGGTCGCTGACGTCCGAGGAGGGATGGACGAATCCGCCGACCCGGTCGTACCCCTGCTCGAGATACCAGGCGACATGGCCCGCGGGCAGCACCTTCTGCATGATCGCGGGACCTGACCGTGTCGTGCCGCCGGATCGGAGCGGCGATGCCGCCGCAACGGGTTCGGCCGGTGCCTGTGCGGGCTGCACCGGCTGGGATCGGGTTTCCACCTGGGCGGCGGACTTCATCAGGCCGACCTGGGCGGACCACTCGCTCAGTGCGTGGACCTGGTCGCCGCGCAGCGACGCACCGATCCGGGTGCCCGGGTTGAGCAGCATGGTCCACTCGGCGCGCGGCCAGTGGCGGATCAGCTCGCGGAAGTCGGTGTAGACGAACCGGGCGGACGACTCCGAGCCGATGAGCGCCTCGCGGAGCCGTACGAGCGAGGTGAACACCTGCACCGAGGACTCACCCCGCATCGCCGCGTCCCAGCGGAACTCCGGCTCCGTCGGGGTCACCTCGAGAGGCGCGTCCGCCGCGATCGGCACCAGTACGTTGGCGGCGAACAGCACCCGGAGGAAGGCGTCGGTGTCGTTGGCCTCTGCCGCTTCGAAGAGTTCCTGGTCGATGCGGTTGCCCGGCTCGAATTCGGGTGGCGCGGCAGACTCGGGCCGGTCGGCCAGCGCGCGGACCTGGTCGCCCGGCACGGTGGCGTCGATCGGCGTGCCCGGGTTGAGAACGAACGTCCAATCGGGGTTCGCCCAGGCCGACACCAGGTCGTGGACCTCCGGCATGACGAAACGGGACTGCCCGATCGCGTCGTGCATCCACTTCAGCGAGGTGAACGCCATGATCGAAGGCCGGTTCTGCACCGGCACCGTCAGCCACGGGAAGTCGGGGTCGTCGGGCTTGGTGCCCCACGGAGTCTCCGCCTCGGCCGGCACCAGCACCTGCCCGCTCAGCAGGATCTTGAAGAAGGCGTCGAGGTCGCGGCGGGTGATCGCGTCGAACAGCCGCTCCTCCACGTCGTTCTGCGGCTCGAACTGCTCGGCCATCCGCTGCGAACTCTGCTGGTCGGCCCACTCGGCCAGGCCGGGCAGTTGCTCGCCAGGGAGAGACGCGCCCACGGGCGTGCCGGGGTTGACCGACAGGGACCACGCGACGTTCGGCCAGTGCCGGATGACCACGGCGAACGGGAACCGCAGGAACTCCGCGGTCCCGATGGCCTCCTGCAGCCGCTCCACCGAGGTGAACATCGAGATCGCCGTTCGCCCGTCGGTCTCGATGAGTTGCCAGGGGAAATCCGGGCGGCCCGGGTGTGGCCCGGTCTCCATGTTCCCGTCGAGGTCGGCCGGGATCGGGACCAGCACCTCGGCGCCGAGCAGAACCTTCATGTAGGCGTCGTCGTCGCCCCGCTCGCCCGCCTCGAGCAGCGCGCGCTCGAGTTCGCCCGCCGGCTGGAAACCCACCTCGGCAGGTGGGGGAGCAGCAGGTGGGGGAGCGGCGGGTGTGGGAGCGGCGGGTTCGGCGGTCGTCGCGGGAACCGGCGGGGGAGTGGTCTCGCCGGTGGATTGCAGAACGTCGGGCTCGAACTCCTCGGCGGGCAGAGCCTCCCAGGGGGGCGGCTCGGAGGCCGGGCGGGGCACCGGGATCCGCACAGGTCCGATCCCGGCCTGCGGCGGCCGTGCGTCCCCGTCGGCGAGCTGCCGGACGAACCAGGACGGCAGATGTCCCTGGATCGGCAGTCCCGCGTCGACCGCCAGCCACCAGCGGTTGTCCGGCCAGGCTCCGGCGATGTCGCCGAACTTCAACTTCATGAAGTGCTGGAACCGTGGTCCGAGACAGGCCCGCATCGCCTCGGGGGAGGTGTAGGCGAGCACGTGGGTGCGGCCGTCCGCCTCACTGGTCGGCCAGGACGGCTGGGCCTGGTTGGCGAGGACGTCCTCGACCTGGTCCGGGGGGACCGGGACGAGCAGTTCGGCCTGCGCCAGCAGCCGGAAGTACGCCTCCTGGTCGCCGGACTGCAGCACGCTGCTCATCCGGTGCTCGACCTCGGATACGGGCTCCCACGCCTCGGCCACGTTCGCCACCCCCTGACCATGCTAGCGGTCGCCCGGACAGTGAATGCTGGGTTTGTGACGCTGTCCCGAGGCCGCATCGGACCTACCTACGCTACATGGGCAAACTGCTACAAACGCCGTATCGGTCAGCCAATCGGCCGAGGGCGGACACGAATCGGTCGACCTGTTCGGTGGTCGTGCCGACGCCGATGCTCGCGCGTACCGCGGTGCCCGAGCCGTTCGAGCAGCCGTCCGAATCAACGCCGAGCAGCCGTCGGACGAACGGATGGGCACAGAACTTCCCATCCCGAACCCCGATGCCGTACTCCTCGGACAGCGTAAGGGCCAGGTCACGCGCGTTCCAGCCGTCCAGCACGAATGACACGATCCCGACCCGGGGATTTCCGCTGCCCCAGAGGCCGAGTTCCTGGAGGCCGGGGATCGCGGCGAGCCCGCGCCGCAGCCGGGTCAGCAATCGATCCTCCTCGGTGATCAATGTTTCCCAGCCCGCCCCGCTCAGCGCCGTACAGGCCGCGGCCAGCGCGATCACGCCCAGCACGTTGGGGGTGCCCGCCTCATGCCGCTGCTGCGGGTCGGTCGCCCAGGTGGTCTCCTGGTCCACGTGCGCGGTCGCGCCGCCGCCCTTGAGGTACGGCTCCGCCGCACGCAGCCAGTCGGTCCGCCCGACCAGCACCCCCGCGCCGAACGGTGCGTACAGCTTGTGCCCCGAGAACGCGACGTAGTCCAGGTCCAGCGCGGTCATGTCGATCGGCCGGTGCGGGACCAGTTGGGCCGCGTCGACCGCGATCCGGGCCCCGTGACGGCGGGCGATCTTGGAGAGCTGCCCGATCGGCCACAGCTCCCCGGTGACGTTGGACGCCGCGGTGACCACCAGCAGCCGCGGGCCCTGCGGTGCGTCCCGCAGTGCCCGCTCGGCGGCGGAGACCGCCTCGGCCGGGGTGGCGGGCGCGGGCAGCCGTACCGCTTTGCGCCACGGCAGCAGGGTCGCGTGGTGCTCGGTCTCGAAGACGATCACCGTCGTCCCCTGAGGGAGCGCGTGGGCGAGGAGGTTCATCGAGTCGGTGGTGTTGCGGGTGAAGACCACCGCGTCGCGCTTCCAGGCGCCCACGAAGGACCGCACGGTCTCCCGGGCGCGCTCGTAGGCGTCCGTCGTCACCTGCGAGGCGTAGCCGGCTCCACGGTGGACGCTGCTGTAGTAGGGCAGGGCCTCGGTGATCGCGTCCTGCACCACGGTCAGACAGGGGGCGCTGGCGGCGTAGTCGAGGTTGGCGTACGGGACCGTACCGCCGCCGTTGATCGGGGCCAGGGCGCCGGCACCGACGACCCGCAGGCCACCCCACGGGATGTACGACTCGGCACCGGAATCGGCGGGGATCAGAGTGGTCGCGACAGGGGACATGGCAGGCCTCCACGGTTCGGGACCCGCGAAAAGCGCCAGGGGTCCGCGCTTGCCGGGGCACGATCGTGCCCGGCCTGGTCTTCACCCGGGGCACCCCGCCGCGGAGGGAGGGTTGCCGGCCAGCGAGCCGGGGCTTGACGCTGGCGCTCATGACCTGTGCAGAGGATAACCACAGCAGGCCGGTGGTCGTCAAACCGAACCGCGCCGATCTTCGCTGCATCACAGTGGTCGGGACGTGCGCCAGTATGGACTGGTTTGTACGCGGGCTGATGGGAGAGCGAATGCGCGACGGGGTACGGCAGCGGGCGGGGCTCGCGGTGCTGGTGGCGATGATCGGGACGGTATCCGCCTGCGGGATGGGCGGTAACACCTCGGCGGTCTGCGCCGACACCGAGAAGGCCTTCAGTGACTTCTCGACCAAACTGAGGACCATCGCACCGACGCAGGCCGCCCAGTGGCAGCAGGCGTCCGGCGACCTCGCGACCAGGCTGGACGGGCTCGCGAAGAAGAGCGACGACGCCCAGCTGAAGAAGGCCCTCACGGACATGGCCGGGTCGTGGCGCTCCTTCAGTACCACCATCACGACCAACGGTGAGACCGCACAGCTGTCGGCGATGCTCGCCGCGCAGCCGCAACGGCTCACCAAGGCCTGCGGTTAAGGCCTGCGGTTAAGGCCTGCGGTCAGGGAGTCTCCCGGGTCCGGCCGGTGGGCGCCTTGGGCGGCAGCGTAGGTGACCTGGTCGGTTTCGTCGTCTTCGTCGGCCCAGGTGTCGGTGTGAACGTTTGCGGCGGCTTCGCCGTGTGCGTCGGGACGGTCGGGGTCGGAGCCGCGGTCGCCGTGTGCGGCGGGCGCGTCGTCGGGACCTGCTGCGGAGAGGTGTTGTCTCCACCTCCGGAGTACGTCGGGTCCCCAAAGTTCTTGATTGGCATGTCCTGGGTGGCCACCGTCATGTAGTCGTGCCAGATCTGAGCCGGCAGTGACCCTCCGTACGACGAGTAGCCCGGGATGGTCACGGGCTTGTTCGGGTTGCTGTTGAAGACGGCCACTGAGGTCGCCAGCTGCGGGATGAAGCCGTTGAACCAGAGCGCCCGGGCCTTGTCCGTGGTGCCGGTCTTGCCCGCGACCGGCCGGCCGTCGTCCAGCTGAGCGCGGGTGCCGGTGCCGGACTCGACCACCTGGGTCATGGCATAGGTGGCGTCCCGGGCGACCTGCTTGCCGAAGGCCCGGTTGCTCTCGTCCTTGACCTTGTGCTCCGTACCGTTGGAGTCGGTCACCGAGTAGATGACGTGCGTCCTGTGGTGGACGCCTTCGGCGGCGAAGGTGGCGAAGCCGCCGGCCTGCTGCGCGGGGCTGAGCGAGACGACGCCGAGCGGGAAGGACGGCGCGGAGTTGGCGCTGTTGGCCGTGAGCTGCTTCTCTGGGATGCCCATGTCCTCGGCCATCGCGGTGACCTTGTCCAGGCCGACCTTCTGGCCGAGGTTGACGTAGGCGGTGTTGATCGATCTCTGGGTCGCCTTGATCAGGTTGACCTCGCCGTAGCTGATATCGCTGTCGTTGTGGATCTGGGCGTTGCCGAAGGTCTGCGGGGAACTGCCGTCAACGGTGGAGTCGAGGCTGATGCCCTGATCGAGTGCGGCGGCCAGGACATACGGCTTGAACCCCGACCCTGCCTGCGCGTACGACCCGAAGGACGTGCTGAGCTGCGTGTCCAGATAGTTCTTGCCGCCGTAGAACGCCTTCACCTCACCGGTCGAGGGGTCGACCGACACCAGACCGGTCAGCATCTGCTTGCTGGTCCCGGAGGGGAGATCGGCCTTGACGGTCGCCTCGGCGGCGGCCATGAGGTCCTTGTTGAACGTGGTGCGGATCTTGAGGCCGCCACGAGTGATCTCGTCCTCGGTGTATCCGCGGTCCTGCAGCTCCTTCACGGCGATGTTCTTCATATAGCCGATCTGGCCCTTGAGGGTGTTCGTCAGCTTCTGCTTGGCGAGCTTGGGGAACTTCATCTGGGCCGCGTCGGAGGCGGTGATGGAGCCCAGCTGCACCATGCCGTCGAGCACATAATGCCAGCGGGCCTCGGCGGCCGGTTGGTCGGCCTTGGCAGCCGCCCCGAACGAGGTCGGCTGCTGGATCGCGGCGGCCAGATAGGCGCCCTGCGCGGCGGTGAGCTTCTCTACGGGCAGGTCGAAATACGCCTTGGACGCGGCTTCGATGCCGTACGCGGCCCGGCCGAAATAGATCGTGTTGAGGTACTGCTCGAGAATCCAGTCCTTGGACTTCTCGTTGCCGACCTTCATCGAGATCATGATCTCTTTGAGCTTGCGGAAGACCGTGCGTTCCTGGCTGAGCCCGTTGTAGTAGTTGCGGACCATCTGCTGGGTGATGGTGGAGCCGCCCTGCACCTGGCCGCCGGACACCGTCGACCACATGGCTCGGGCGGTGCCCTGCACGGACACTCCGGGATCACGGTAGAAGCTGCGGTTCTCCGCCGCCAGCACCGCGTCCCGGACCACCTTGGGCACCTTCTTCAGGTCCACGATCGTGCGGTTGGGGCCCTCACGGGCGAATGGCGTCGTGCCGTCGGAGTAGTAGAACACCGAGCCCGAGGCGATGGACGCGCTCTTGGCCGACGGGATCGGGGTCAGCAGATAGGCGATGACGAATACGAGCGCACTCAGACCAAAGGTCCCGAACACCACGAACGCGGCGCGACGGGCATAGCGCGCTTTTCGGCCGCGCCGTTTCCCGCTCGTCCCACCAGCCTGCGGCCGATCACCATCGGTCGCAGACGCGCCATGGTTCGCGGCACTGAGCGATCCGAAGCGCTCGGTGCCGCTCGCGTCCGGCCGCTCGACGGGCCCCTCGCCCCTCGAGTTCTGGCCCTTCTCACTCATTGCCCCCCCGTGACCCAATCGTGACCGACACTATTCGAGGGGATTTAATGGCCCTTCCTAGGAAGATGACGGTTACGTACGTGTCACGGTTGACACATGACCGGCGGGGAACCCGTAAGGTCCCCCGCCGGTCACAGCACTTCACTCTAGGTGGCCGTCAGTATGCGGCCACGATGTCGGCGACGAAGACCATCGTGTCGGTGCCCTTGATCTCGCCCTGGCCCTTGGTGCCGTAACCGTCCTTGGGCGGGACGACGAGCAGCACGCGACTGCCGACCTTTTGGCCGACGAGGCCCTTGTCCCAGCCCGGAACGACCTTGCCCGTCCCGATCGCGGTGATGAAGGGTTCGCCGCGCTGCCAGGTGGAGTCGAAGACCTTGCCGGTGCGCCACAGCACCCCGTGGTACTGCATGACCAGGGTCTGGCCCTTGGTGACCACCGGGCCGGTGCCTTGGATCAGGGGCGTCGCGGACAGGGTGTCCGGAGGAGTGGTCTTCGGGATCGTCACGGTCGGCGCCTGGCCCGCCGTCCCACCCGTCACCGTCGGAAGCTTGGGATCGACCTTCTCCGCGGCGGCACCGGAGGCCACCGAATTCTTGTTGTAGGTGCCGACCACGTCGACGATGAAGACGAGCGTGTCGGTGCCGGAGACCCCGGCCTCCGGGCTGCCCGTGGTGCCGAGGCCGTCTGCCGGCGGGATCTCCAGCAGCACTCGGCTGCCGACCTTCACGCCGGTCAAACCCTTGGTGAGACCTGGCAGGGACTGCTGGCCGCCCACCTGCAGTGGTGCGGGCTTGCCCGTCTTGAAGGTGGTCTGCAGCAGCTTGTTCTTCTTGGCACTCCACACATAGGTGGACGCGTTGATGAAGGCGTAGTCGCCCTTGGCGACCGTCGCGCCCTTGCCTCGGATCTCGGTGGTGACCTTGGTGGACTTGAGCTTCGCGTTCGGCTTGACTCCCTTGAACGAGACGGAGGGCTCCTTGCCGAAGGCACCCTTCACCACGATCTTCGGTTCCGGCCGGGTCACCCAGTACGTCGTCCCACCGGCGATGGCCAGCGCGGCGACCACCAGGCCGGCGATGGTCGCCCGCTTGCGCCGGGCGGCGTCCGCCGCGGTCAGCTTGGAGGGCTTGGAGCCGCCCTTGGACTTGATGCCATGCGGGGTGAAGTCCGTGCGGGAGATATCCCGCGCACTCGGCAGCTTCGCCTTCACCGCTGGCTTGTCATCCTCAGACATGCTTCCTCACTGTTCCGGTTCGACGACTGCACAGGCGATTGCACACGAGATTCTCCACCCTGACAGTAGATAGTGCATGACAGGGCGTAATTCCCACATAAAGACCTGTTCGGCGCACTCGCCGGGATCCGAACCTCGGCTGGCGGCTAGAAGTCGCCTTGGGGTCACGTCGGGCCCTGCCGGACACGTGCCCCACCCGATCCCGGGCCGGTGTGACGGGTCCTACCGCGGATACACGCCAAGATATCAGCGGTGCGGATGATGAGGGACGGAACCTGCGGGAGAGGTACGAGGGTATCCGTGAACGGGCTGGGATGGCGCTAATGGTGCGCGTCGCTGGGTCGCCTCCGTCGCCGGCCCAGGTCATCACCCCGACGACTTTGACGAAACTTTACGTGCGGAGCCTGACGAGCACGGCCGACGCCGCTGACGCCGCGACGCTCACGTTCCAGCGCCGATGTGACCGGTGTCGAGACGCAGGGCCGGCCGCGGCGGGTGTGGAGCGTCCAGCTCGCGAGCCCGGCCACCGCGGTCCCCAGCAGTGCGATGGCGAGCGTCGCCGGCTGGGACCACTGGCGGAGTGAGTAGGGTTCAGCGAACGGCAGGCCCGTCAAGCGGGTCACCAGGTATCCAGCGGCGTTCAGCACCCCCTCGGCCAGTGCCAATGCCCACACCAGATTCGTGTCATCCGTGAAGAGGGCGGCGGCGGAGGCCAGGGCCATGCCCGCCGCCAGGATCGCCATAACGCCGAGGTACGCCGCGATGTGGAAGCCCAGGGGCAGAAGAGCCAGGTTGGCGATGGCCACACCGAGCATCCCGATGATGGCCGGCCACCGAGCGAGGTTCGATGACGACACGATGACTCTGTCCTTGCAGTTGGGCGAAATGTCCGGATTAGGATCCCAAACCGCTGGCAAAGTCCAGGTCAAGTCCACCTGTTACTTCTTTAAATGGTCAAGAGACGCCAGGACGCCCCCTCGCGGCGCGCCAGCCGGGCCCGGTAGAGAGCGGCACCACGACGGCGACGGCGGCCCCGCTGTAGCCTGATCGTCGACGACCCTGAACTGATTCCCGTACACCCTTCGTCGCGAGAAAGGTTCTCAGCGGAGCCGCAATGGCAGATGAGACCGAGGCAGCAGCGATCGATCACGGCTCGGGCCGACCGAGCGTGGCCAGGATGTACGACTTTTATTTGGGTGGGAAGGATAATTACCCGGTCGACCAGGCCGCTGCCCAGAAGATGATGGCCGCCGTGCCGGAATCAGTGCGTATGGTGCGGGTGAACCGGGCGTTCTTGGTCGCGGCGGTGCACTACCTGGCCGCGGAGGCGGGAATCCGCCAGTTCCTCGACATCGGGTCGGGTCTGCCGACTCAGCAGAACGTTCATGAGGTCGCCCAAGCAGTCTCCCCGGACACCCGGGTGGTGTACGTCGACCATGATCCGCTGGCCGTCGCCCACGGTCAGGCGTTGCTGGCCACCAACGAAAATGTGAGGTACATCAACGGGGACCTGTTGCGCCCTGAATCGATCCTGGGCCACCCCGACGTCCGTGAGATCATCGACTTCGATCAGCCGGTGGCGGTGCTGATCGTCGCGATCTTGCATTTCGTCAGCGACGCCGATGACCCGGTCGGCATCGTGGGACGGCTGCGCGATGCCATGCCGGAGGGCAGCTACCTGGCCATCTCCCATGTGCTCGACGACCCCCGGCCACGAGCCATAGGGGAGATTCTGGTGGCGGCTGGAGCGCCGCCTTGGTCCCCCCGAACTCCCGAGAAGGTCCTGCGATTTTTCGACGGCTTCGAGCTGATCGATCCAGGCTTGGCCACGTTCTCTGAGTGGCATCCTCCGGCACCCGCTCCCGGCTCCGCGCAGCTGCCCGGTGCGACCAGGGAACTGAGATGGCAACTCGCGGGCGTCGGTCGCAAGAGATGAAAGCTCACGGAGCAAGCACGTCGTTGATCTCCGCGGGATGCTGCCCGGTGACCAGGTACACCACGTTCGCGGCCAGCTCCACAGCATGGTCGGCAAAGCGCTCGAAGTAACGGCCCGCCAGCGTCACGTCGACCGCACATTCCACGCCGTACGTCCATTCCGGCGACAGCAGGAACTGAAAGATCTGGCGGTGCAACCGGTCCATCGCATCGTCATCTGTGTCCAGCTCCAGCCCCAGCCGCACGTCCTGGGTGGCGATGACAGTGCCGGCCTTGCCGGCCAGCCGTTCAGCGATCTCGGCCATCTGGCTGACAGTGGCCTGAAGCCTGGGTGGGATCGCGGACTCAGGATGCCGCCGACGGGCGGTCTTGGCCAAGTGCACGGCCAGATCCCCCATCCGCTCCAGATCACCGCTCATCCGCAACGCGGTGACGACCATGCGCAGATCGCAGGCCACCGGTTGCTGACGCGCCATCAGATCGAAGACCGTGTCCTCGATCTCGATCTCCATCCTGTCGATCTGATCGTCGCTGCTGATGACCTGTTGGGCCAGTTGCAGATCCCCGTTCAGAAGCGCAGTCGACGCCTGCGTCATCGCCGATCGCACCAGCCCTGTCATCTTCACCAGTCGATCGGAGAGAGCATCGAGCTCTTCGTGGTAAGCGTCGCGCAATTCGCTTTCCTCACTCAGTCGCCGCAGACCTCCATCGTGATGATCTCTCTTCATCATGAACCACCACGGAGATGAGGGTGAACCTTGGGGCAACATCGGCAACTCCGCGTTCAGATCCCGCGGTCCGAAGTGGAGGTTTAGAGTAGTAGCGCGATCTTGGACGCGGTGGCGAGGACCGGAGGGGCGATGATGGTCTCGTCCCGCTGACCGATGGTCACGACGCCCACGCTCGCCTCGGCGGGACGTCCCCGTGTGATGATCGGAGCTGCCAGGCCCCAGGCGCCGTTCTGTAGTTCGCCCGTGGTGACGGAGTAGCCGATGCTGCGGGCTTGTCCTATCACCGCGCGTTCACCCGGCCGGGGTGGGCGACCGAGCAGGATGGCGATCCCAGAGGCACCGTGGTCCGCGGGGTGCCGGTTGCCGGCGCGATAGGCGACATGGATATTGGAGCCGCGCGGCTCCAACGCGGTCAGCACGACGGCCTGATCGTCGGCGTCGAGCACGGTGATGAACGCGGTGGCCTGGCAGGTGTCGGCGAGCACTTGGAGTTCGGCCGCGGCGGCACCGCGGAGCCGGTGTTGAACGGCGGCGTTGAGCTCGACGATGCCGAGTCCGAGCGCGTAGGTGGTGCCGGTGCGGGCGATCAGCCGATGGCTGCCAAGCGCGGTCAGATGCCGGGAGACCGCATTCCGGTGCAAACCGGCGACCCGGACGAGTTCGGTGATGGTCAGCCCGTCCGGATGGTCGCGGAGGATCTCCAAGAGCCGCAGGCCGGCGTGGATGGTCTTCGAACCGGCCTGCGGCAAGGCCGGACCGGGGTCCACCATGTCGTCGGACTCCGTCGGGTCGGTGTCGTGTCGCTGAAGGGTCACTGGATGCCGAGCCGCGGAGCCGGGGTGTAGCGGACGGGCAGGTGTTTGACTCCGGCGATGAAGTTGGACACCAGCCGGGCGGGCGGCCCGGTGAGTTCGATGTCCGGAAGCCGCCAGAGGATCTCACGATAGAACGTACGGAGTTGGAGGCGGGCGAAATGCGCTCCCAGGCATACGTGCGGGCCGTCGCCGAACGACACGTGGTCGTTGGGCTGGCGGGTGATGTCGAATCGCATCGGCTCCCCGAATCGGCGCTCATCATAGTTGGCCGCACCATGAAAGACCACGACCTTCTCGCCGGCCTTGATCGGTTGTCCGGCGAGAAGCGTGTCCTTGACGGCTGTCCGCCGGAAGCTGAGCACGGGCGGGTGCCAGCGCAGCATCTCTTCGATCGCCGAGTCCAGCAGGTCAGGATGGTCCAACAGGCGGCGATGCTGGTCCGGATGGTCGAGGAGGGCGATCATGCCACCGGGGATGCCTGCGCGCACGGTGTCGTTGCCGGCGATCACCAGGAGGAAGAAGAACATCGACAGTTCGGGATCGCTGAGCCGCTGGCCGTCCACCTCGGCGGTCGCGAGCGCCGTCATCACGTCGTCCGCGGGGTTGCGGCGTTTGTGAGCCGCGAGCCGGTGAGCGTAGTCGAACATGTCGGCGAGCATGGCGGGGGAGCGCGGGTTGACCGGCTCGCCGTCGGAGCCTTGGACGGCGGAGGCGTGGTCCGGATCCTGGTAGCCGACGACCCGGTTGGTCCATGCCAGAATCCGGCCGCGGTCGTCGGCGGGAACTCCGAGCAGATCTGCGAGATTCTGGATCGGGAAGTCATCGGTCACATCCACGGGCAGGTCACACTCGCCCCGTTCCGCGATCTCATCGATGAGCAGCCGTGCCCGGGCGCTGACGTCGGCGGTGAACCGTTCGATGCGCCGCGGTGTGAACACCCGCGACACGATCCGCCGGAGCCGGCCATGGTCCGGCGGATCGAGGTTGAGCATCATCTGCCGGATGAACGGCAGATCGGCCGGATCGGGGTCGCGGATCTGGGTGGCCCCGATCCAGGAGCTGTATTCGGTGGGAGCGCGCAGCACCCGCACCACGTCCTCGTGGCGGGTCACCGCCCAGAACCCTGGTCCGGCCGGCCAGCCGTCGACCTCGTGTTCGTCCTGCCAGTGGACGGGGTGTTCGGCGCGCAGCCGCTGGTACGTCTCGTGGGGGATGCCCTGCGCGTAGAGGTTCGGGTCGAACACGTCGAGCCCCGTCTGCATGTCGGTCATGAGCATCCCCCTCGGACTGGTTGATCAGGCGGCCAGAAACTTCTCGACCGTGGCCACCAGCGCCAGTGGCGTCTCGTCCACGGCGTAGTGCCCAGCATCCGGGAACGTCGCCAGCTCGGCGTTCGGGTACCACTGCAGCCACGTGTTCCGCATGACGTCGGGAGACAGTGCGGGGTCGTGCTCGCCCGCGATGACGAGCGTCGGTGTGGCGTTGCCGATGACCTCTGTGTGGAAGTCGGTGCGGGCCCAGGCGTCCAGGTAGGTGCGGAACGCGGGCACGGTGGAGTTCCGCAGCGAGTTGCCGACCATCTCATCGAGCCAGCGTGCCGGAAGCCGGTTGCCGGTGGTGAAATCGATGATCGTCCGTCGGTTGGCGGGATCGTCGGCGGCGCCGGAGAACAGCGCCCAGCTCTGGTCGTCGAACGGGACACCAGAGGCGGGCACCGGGGAGATCCCGACCAGTTTCCGGACCCGGCCGGGCGCGTCGAGCATCACCCGCTGGATCGCCGACCCGCCCATGGAGTGGCCGATCAGAGAGAAGCTGTCCCAGCCGAGCTTGTCGGCGAGCACGATCACGTCTCCGGCGATCTCGGCTAGATCGAAGGCGCCGGTCAGGACCTGCGCCTCGCCGTAGCCGCGATAGTCGGGGAACACGTAGGTGAAGGCGTCGCCGTCCAGGTACGGCTGGATCTTCCGGAAGGAGCCACGATCTCCGAACCAGCCATGCAAGGCGATCACTCGGTGCGGGCCGGAACCGTGGGTGTCATGGGGGAGGGCCACAGGGGACATAGCAGATTCTCCTTCGATGAGGTTGAGAACGCTCGGCCGTGAAACCGCTGAGGAGGGCTCTGAGTCCGACGCCGCACTCGCCTGGCCTGTGCGGGCAGGACATTTCATGCTGAACCACACATACTTACCGCCCTGATGCGGGACGGCGCCCCACTGATCGGCCTGCGCGTCCACCAGGAACATGCCGCGACCGCTCTCGGCGACCCAGTCGGGTGACCGGAGCCCCGGCAGAGTCGGATCGGGGTCGTAGACCTCCAGCCGGACCGTGTCGACGTCCACCCTGATGCTGATCCAGAAGTGGCGCTCACCGCCGGTGGGGGCCACCGCATGCAGGACGGCGTTGGAAACCAGTTCGCTGGTCAGCTCGGCAATGGTCGCCGCCTCGGCGGGAGGTAGGCAAACGCCCCAAGATGCCAGCGTCTCGCATACCCAGCGGCGTGCGGTGGACGGTGCGAGCAGTGAGTCCGGTAGACCGCGCCAGCCGGAGAGATGCTCGCACGGATGGTCGGCGACGGCGCTCACCGGGCGCGAGCCCAGATGGCCGGGACGTCCCGGGCCGAGCCCCGTCCGCGCGCAGGGCTGGTGCCGCCCTTGCGAGAGTCACCTGCCCATCCGGCACCCATACGGCCGCCGAGTGCCGTACTGCCGTTCATGAGGTGCCTGGAGCTGCGAGAGCGGTCAGCCGAGGCTGCGAGTCTCACGCGACGAATCGTGAACAACGGGCTGGTCTCCCGGACTCCAATGCCCAAATAGTGGGCGTCATGATCAATATATGGGCATGCAATGGAGGAAGCGTCAACTGAAATCGGGTCGCTGTCAATGGAAATGAGCGAATTGGTAGGTGTTGTCGTCAAGGCTGCCCGCACTCGACTTTCGGGTGGGGAATGCGCGGGTGCAACCCCTCGACGCGTTCTATCGCGCGGACCTCAGCGCATCGATCCGGGCTCAGCGTCTGGCCGTACCCGAATCCTGCGGACGGGTTCGCCCACGAGCGGACGGGACGGGACTCGCGGCCAGGGTCGAGATGTGCCTGCGGTCCACGTGCTCTTCCCACCAGTCGTAGCACGGGATGTCCCAGAACCGCGCCAGATATCGGACGCACAGCTCGACCGCGGCGCGGTACTCACCGCCGTCCAGGCCATGCCGGGTCAGGTGGGTTCGCAGCGCCCATAGCCAGGTCCCGTACCCGTCGAGCTGGAAGTTCCACCAGCCGTCACCGACGCCGTCGCTGCCGTCCAGGCGCCCGTGGGAGCCTGCAGCGAGGTGATCAAATGACGGCTCGCGTCGGCCAATGCGGCGATCCGGGCGGAGCTGGACGAATAGGACGAGCTGGGCATAAAACTCCCTGGTCTGGTGCGAATTGCAGAAAGTGTCATAGGAGCGGTGTGGCTTCAAGACCTCTAGCTAACGTTGCCGTAACGACCCCTGCGTCCGCGTCGGGGCCGGGCTCGCAGAAGGGCCGGCAGCCGGTGACGGGCCGGCTCAAAGCCGCGAGGGAGGGGTGCATAGGGCGAGGCGTAGGACGAAGTGGGCTCCTTGCGAGCTGTCCTCGATGGTCAGGGTGCCGCCGTGCGCCTCGGCGATCTGCCGCGCGATCGCCAGCCCCAGCCCGGTTCCCTCGGGGTCCAGAGTGCGGGAGGCATCCAGCCGGGTGAAGCGCTCGAAGACCACCTCCCGCAGTTCGATGGCGATTCCGGCGCCGTCGTCGATCACCCTCAGGACCGCCATGGACCCATCGGGCCGCACGGTGACCATGATCCGCGAGTTGGCATGGCGCTCGGCGTTGTCCAGCAGGTTGGTCACCAGCCGGGCGATCCGCAGCCGGTCACAGCGGGTGAACACGCCTTTGCGCAGATCCCTGACGACCTCCACCCCGCGGGGGCGGCGGTCCAGTTCTGTCCCCACCAACTGGGCGAGATCGGCCGGGGCGCGGGTGAGGGGGGCGCGGGCGTCCAGCCGGGCAAGAACGAGCAGGTCGGTCACGAGCGCCTGCAGCCGCTCCAGCCCGCCGAGCACCCAGTTCGCTGTCCGTGGCCAATCGGTGTCGTCTGGGTACATGAGCGCCTCTTCCAGTTGGGCCCGAATGGCGGTGATCGGGCTGCGCAGGTCATGTGAGACGTCCGAGGTGAAGCGCTGCATCTTCTCGTAGGCGCACTCGAGGCGATCCAGGCTGTTGTTCACCGTCTCGGCCAGCAGCCTGATCTCATCCTTGTTCTTGGGTACCGGAACCCGCCGGTCCAGGTCCGTGGCGGTGATCTCCGCCAGCTTTGTCCGGATGGCGTCCACCGGGGCGAGCGTCTTGGCGACCGCTCGGGAGGTCCCGAAGCCCATCATCGCGATCATCAGCAGGGCCACGGCGCTCAAGAAGATCACCAGTGCGGGGTTGACGTACCAGGGGACCACCGGAGTCGCGGTGTACACCAGCCGTTCCCCGCCCGGATGATAGAGATTGAACGCGGCGACGGTCATGCAGCCCTTCAGCCCGGCCGGTGGGCACAGAGTCCGTTCGGCGCGCACCTCGCCGCTGGTCGGCTGGAAGGAAGCGATCGGCGGCTTGCCGGCGACTTGGGAGGTCGCCGCCACCACCCGCCTGTGCGAGTCCAGGATCTGGATCACCTCGTCCTCGCGTTGCGCCAGCACGCTTGGGAGCGCATCGCGATCGACCAGGATCAGCACTCGCTCGGTGAGTTCCTCCCGGTCGTAACCGGCTTCCCTGCCTCGCATGGCGACCACGACGACCACGCCGACACTGATACAGATCAGTGCCGCGAAGGCGCTGGCCGCCAACGTTATTCGGACCCGGAGTGACGAACGGTCCCCTCTGAACACATAACCCCCCAGAGCAACGTGATCATCTCCTAAAAGAATGGGGCGGTACCGGGTAAGGGGGCTCCCCAAGTGCGGCAAAGATCCGGTTGCCGTCACAAGGGGTGTCCTGGACAGCCAGGAGCGAATCAGGCGCCTGCCACGTGGTAGACGTCCCTTGACCGCACCGCTTCAGTGGGCGCTCTCCCACCTCGCCGTTCAAGCTAGGCGTCATGCTCCTCAGCAGTCCCCTGCACACGTATGTGAGGGTTCGAGGACTCGGCGGCGTGTCGGCCCAGGTGTGACTCGAGGCGCCAGAGATTGTCGAGGTACTGGCTGGCCCAGAGCAGTGTGAGGGCGGCCCGGACCGTCATCTCGTCACCGTCCGCGACGGCCGCGTGCACGCATTCCAGCAGGCGCCTGCGGCCGTCCGCGTCCCGCACATGCGGTGGAGGAACCTCCGTGGCATGGACCAGAGTGTCACCCAGCGCGATGTACCAGGAGCGCAGCGCATGGACTTCGGCATCGAGGTTCGTACCGCACCGCTCCAGGCTTGAATGGTCTTCCGCTATGCGCCCCAGAGCCGAGAGTGACCGCGCAACGCGCCGTACGCGGGCCGCGCCCGTCACCAGCGTCGCCACGCTCTCGACGTTCACCGTTCTCGCCGACCGCTCGGCGAGGTACTGGCGGAAAGCGTCGTCGAGGCGGTGGACGGCGGCGTCCGCGTCCTGCGCGGCCCGTTCGGACCAGGCAGGGTCGCCGTGGCCGATGAGCCGACGGGCCGAGGCGAGGACGTAGTCCGCGCTGCGTGCGTAGGCGGCGGCCAGGTTCTCGCGGAGGAGGGTGGCCGCGCCACGCGGCCAGAACAGGAGGCCGACGCCGAGGCTGATCGCGAAGCCGATTGCGACGTCCTCGATGCGAACGAGTCCGACCCGCCAGCCACTGGGCTGAATGAGGTTGAAGATGATGAAGATCACGACGTTGAAGGCGGCCTGACCGGCGGCGAACGAGATCGCACGGGGTGCGTAGGCGGCGAGCAGCACCCCCACCGGAAGCACGCTCCAGAGCACCGCTTCGTGCGTGCCGACCGCGAGGATGAGGGGCGCGCCGACGAGTGTCCCGATGGCGGTACCGGCGAGCGCGCTCAGCACGGACCAGCCAGTGCCCAGCGCGTTGGAGCGCAGAACCGAGAGAGTCCCGAGGACGACCCAAAAGGAGTACTGAAGGCCGGCCCGCTGGGCGATATAGACGGCGATGGCCAATCCCGCCGCGCCCCGGACGCTGTTGCGGAACCATACCGACCGTACATCGGCGTCCTCGATCGCGAGCCGGGTCGCCCAGAGCACCGAACGCCTCGGCCGGTTCGCAGGCGTCCGGTGAGCAGTGTCGTCATCGCCGGACTCCGGCACGGCCGCCCCGTCGGCGAGGAGCGCGTAACGCGCGGACTGCCCCGCGGCGTACGAGATCGCCCGGGTTCGGAACGTCGGCTCCAGCACGGAGATGAGCGCCTGATGGTCTGGGATCGCGGGCAGCGTTGGAAGCTGCCGGGCGACCGCGTGCGTCGTGGCCTCGAGGGCGTCGTCAAGCCGTCCGAGATCCGGCTGCCCGGCACGGCCGTCCAACCTCGCGGCGCTCGCCCGCAGAACAGCGGACGAGGCCCGCATGGCCTCGGCGTTCTCCTCGCGGCACAAGGGGAGCGGGGGCGAGCCGGCCGGCGACCCCAGAAAGGACAGGAGCCAGTCGAGTTCGTCCACGAGCGAGGTGAGGGCGGCCTCCGGCCCGGTCAGCCAAGCCGGCCGGTGCGGGGTGGCGACGAAGCGCTGGCGTAGGCCGTCGACCGCCTCGTGAGCAGTACGGGTGCAGGCCGCGACCGATGTGGCATAACCGGCGACCTGCGCGTCCGCGAGGTCGGCGAGGGCCGTGCAGGCACGAGCGGCGTCGTTGCGGAGCGTCGCGCGCTGCTGGGCCGGCCACAGCAGCATCTGCGCACAGATTCCCGCACCGGCGGCGAGCACCCATCCCTCCAGTCGCGAGGGAATGGCCGAGAGCGGCGCCGGTATCGTCGTCGGTAGCACGAAGGCGAGGATCGCTGCGGTGGCCCCCGCGGCGAGGTAGCCATTGACCACCCCGGAGAACAGGATCACGAACCCGACCACGGCCATGGCGACTGCGGCGAGGAGCGCGTTCTGCGAGCACAGCGTCCCGAGGACGACGAGGACGGTGCCGGTGCCGGCCAGAGCCAGGTAGGCCGTGAATCGACTCCGCGGTGGCCCGGCGAAATCGGCGAACACCAGCATCGCGAACGAGCCGAAGGAGGCGAAGAGCGCTGCCTGCGGGTCCTGGAGCACCTTGTCGGCGATCGCGAAGACGGCAGGCAGCACGATCGCTGCCCGCATGGCGCTCCGCAGGGCGGCAAACCCGGGGTCGGTGAACCGAAGCCGAGGCACCGCCGAGGTCAGCGAATGCCACCGACCCTGTCGGCGCCGGGCCGGTGGCAAGGCTCGGTCACCGGCATCGGGCTGGATTCTCACGGCGGCGGTCCAGGCCGCTTACCGGCCATGGGACCACGATACGGGTGCGCAGGCCGTCCGCCACGTACGGCCCGCCCGCGGTCGGCCCGCTCCGCGCGGCGGCCGTTGTCGAAGCTGGCCACAGGTAGGCCGGCTCGGCGGCGTGCCTTCCCTACATATCCGGCCGGTCCGCAAGTCGAACTGGTGGACGAGGAGTGGGCGACCTGGGTCAGGCCTCAGCTGTCACGGGAGGGATATGCCGGCTTCGCGCTGGCGGCCACGGACGCTGAGGACGTGCTCGATGAGCGTGGTCAGAACCCGCTTGCCGGAGTCCCGCCTGCGTACATCACAGAGGATCACCGGGACATCTGGATCCAGATCGAGAGCGCTGCGAACCTCCTCGCTGCCGTACTCGAACCCGTCATCAAAGCAGTTCACTCCAATGATGAACGGCAGGCCACGGCGTTCGAAGTAGTCGATCGAGGGAAAGCAGTCGGCCAGCCGGCGCGTGTCGGCCAGGACGACCGCTCCGAGCGCGCCGAGCGACAACTCGTCCCACATGAACCAGAAACGGTCCTGGCCGGGAGTTCCGAACAGGTAGAGGATCAGCCCGTCCCGGACGGTGATGCGGCCGAAGTCCATGGCGACCGTGGTCGTGGTCTTGTGCTCCACGCCGGAGGTGTCGTCGACCCCGATGCTCTGGTCGGTCAGCAATTCCTCGGTTTGCAGTGGCCGGATCTCGCTGACGGCACCGACCAGTGTGGTCTTGCCTGCGCCGAACCCCCCCGCCACGAGGATCTTTACCGCCACAGGCATGGTGGCGGCGCGCTGTGCGGCGTCAGAGCGCTTCGAGTCCATGGAGCACTTCCCTAAGCAGGTCTTCGTTGAAGGGCTGACTCTCCTGTTCGGGATGCCGGACGACGATGAACCCGTGGTCGAGCAGATCATCGAGCAGCACCCGGACGACGACCAGGGGAAGCCGCAACTGTGCCGATATCTCCGCCACGGACAGCGGACGGGCGCAGAGCTCCAGGATGGTCAGGTGCTCCGGCCAGATGCTGGGTGATGGGGACGTCGGTGTCGCCACGGTCGCGATGATCGCGATCAGTTCGAAGCCCTCGCGGGTGGTCGGCCGGGTGCGGCCACGCGTCAGCGCGTACGACCGAACGAGGGGCCCCGCTTCTTCGTCGAGCCATTCACTCCCAGGATCGGTCATCACCCATCACGATTCCTTGTCGGTCTCTACGGCCTCGGAGCGTCCGCGCAACGTGCCCTTCTGGAAAGCGGACATCATCGTGCGAAGTTCTTCGGGTGACCGTTCACTGGGTATGTCCGTGCTGAGCGGCGGCGTCGGCACCGGGTCGTCGTACAACTGCGGGGCGAGGTTCGCCTGGCGGACCCGCTGGGGCAGCGGAGGCCGGCCACCGCGCGCGCCGCCCGGTTGCCCCGAGGGGTTCCCCGGCAGGCGTTGGGACGGCTGCGGGGCCGAGCGCAGCCGCTCGAACGGCAACGTCTGGTTCGGCTGCTCCCGCGGCCGTTCGGTCGCCGGTTGTGACGCGGTGGCGGGTTCGGGTAGCCGCCGGGCCGGGAGTGAACGCGACGCCTCCTCGTCCGAGCGCGGGCGCAGCACCGAACCGCTCTGCTGGGCGTCCGGTTCCGGCGAGCCGTTTTGCCGATCGCTCCGGACGGTCCCGACGGGAACGAGCGCTTCCGCATTCCGGAGTGGTCCGCTGTCGAGTTCAGGGTCGTCGTCGCGCACGACGATGTCCTTCGGCAACAGGACGATCGCAGTCATCCCTCCGTACGGCGAGGTGCGCAGGGTCACCTTGATGTTGTGCCGCCGGGCCAGCCGGCCGACCACGAACAGGCCGAGCTGAGCGCTGTCCGACAGGTCGAACTCCGGTGCCGCCAACCGTTCGTTGGCGCTCGCCACGCTCTTCGCGTCCATGCTCAGGCCGCGGTCCTCGATCTCCAGGGAGAAGCCCTGCGCCACCGCCTGCCCGCTCACCCTCACGGTCGTCTGTGGGGAGGAGAACGACGTGGCGTTCTCGATCAACTCCGCCAGCAGGTGGATGACGTCGGCGACGGCGATGCCTGTGATCGCGGCCTGTGGCATCGGGTCCACGGCCACTCGCGTGTAGTCCTCGACCTCCGAGGCGGCCGCCCGGGCCACGTCGATGACGGCCACCGGGCTGCGCCAGCCTCGCCCGGGCGCCTGCCCGGACAGGATGATCAGACCTTCGGCGTGCCGACGCATGCGGGTGGCCAGGTGGTCGAGGCGGAACAGGTCATCCAGCTCATCGGGGTCGGCGATCCGGCGTTCCATCGAGTCGAGCAGGTTGAGCTGGCGGTGCAGCAGGGCCTGACTGCGCCGGGCGAGGTTCACGAAGACGTCACTGATGCTGCGGCGCAGCGCAGCCTCCTCGACCGCGCCCTGGATCGCCGTTCGCCGGGCGGCGTTGAACGCCTGGCCGACCTGGTCGATCTCGTCTGTGCCGAACGACAGGGGCGGCGCCTCGGCGGCGACATCGACCTCCTCGCCCTGGCGTAGTCGCTGGATGACCCCGGGCAGCCGGACGTTGGCGAGGTCGAGCGCCTCCCGCTTCAGGCCGGTGAGATCACGGATCACGGAGCGGGCGATCCAGAACGCGAGGATGAGCGAGGCGAGGACCGCGACGAGACCCAGCACGCCCGCGAGGACGACACGCAGGATGATGCTGCTCGCGATCGGCTGGGCGCGCTGCTCGGCCTCGGCCGCCATGGACAGTTCCAGGCCGCGCAGCCGGGTGAGGTTCGAGTCGGCGGTGGTCTTCCAGAGCGCGTCGATGCCGTCCCCCTTCTTGAGACGGCGCACCGTGCTGACGAAATGGTCCTCCAGCGACCGCAGCCGCTTGTACTCCGGCGTGGCGGCGATCCGCTGGTAGTAGGTCCGGTCGCCGGCGCGCAACTCGGGGGCGGCCAGGCTGTAGAGAGAGTGCTGGGTGCCCACGAGCTTGATGAACTCGGCGTGCTCGGCGCCGGTCATGCGGTTGGCGGCCAGCGCCCCGGCCAGCAGCGCATCCTCTTGTGACAACGCCTCATGGGCCCTGGTCAGTGCGACTTGATTTCGCGCGTCCCTGGCCACGTCCGGGTTGCTCAGCGTGGACAGCGACCCTTGCAAGGTTCCGAGGTCGCTGACGGTGTCGGTGTAGTTCGTGAACGCCTGCGCCCGGTTCGTCGAGCCGGAGTCGATGGCAGAGCGCTTGGCGCCGAGTCCGTTCAGCTCCGTGATGATCTCATTCACCAGCTGCTTCACCGGAGCGGGCACCACTCCCTGAGCGTCCTTGTCCATCGCCAGCTTGCGGAACTGGTCCGCCTGCCGGTCAGTGACCAGCCGACCGGATTCCATCGCCGCCTGGTCCCCGGCCGTCTTGCTGCCGAGATAGACGGAGGAGAGGCGGCGTTCGGCCTGCAACGCGCTGCCGAGCGCGCCCGAGGGGTAGCCGAAGTGATCCTGGACCCGCTGCACATGCCTCAGGTTCAGGCCGTCACCAAGTGCGATGCTCGCCGCGAACGCCCAGAGCGTGCTGAGCGACACAAGGGACACGAGGAGCAGGAGAATGATCTTGACTCGGACCGATCTGAAGAGCCCTACCCTCGGCCGAGCACGCCGATGACTGACAGCTGATTCCACTCCACGGCCCCTTGAGCGCACTGCGACAGGATTGTCGATGGATGGCTACCACTGAACGACACGGAAGCCTACTACGGGTAACAGTCCCTGCTCATGCGATATGGGCAGATATCAGAATCACATGATTTGAAGTCGATGACGAACACATTTGGCCCCTAAACTTCGCCAACGTGATCCATGAGAGCCCGCGCAAGGGAACGCTGCCCGCACACGGACGCCTACTGCCGCTCGGCGGCCGCGTCCCGCTGGGCCGCCCCCGGGGAGGGCGGCTCGCGGCCGTCGCGGTCATCGCGGCCGCGATGCTCAGCGCCTGCAGCGGCTCTGGGTCGGGGTCGGGGCAGCAGGCCTTCGCGCAGCCCGTTCCCATGCAACAGAACATCAGCGCGTCGGAGGGTCAGCTCAACCTCATCGTCTGGGCCGGGTATGCCGAGAAGGGCGCGAGTGACAAGACCGTCGATTGGGTCACTCCCTTCATGAAGTCCACCGGCTGCAAGGTCACCGCGAAGGTGGCCGACACCTCCGACTCGATGGTCGCCCTCATGAAGACCGGCCAATACGACGGGGTCTCCGCCTCCGGCGATGCCAGTCTGCGGCTGATCTACGGTGGGACCGTAGAGCCGGTCAATACCGGCCTGCTCAGCAACTACCGTGACATCGCCGATTATCTCAAGAACCAGCCGTACAACTCCGTCAAGAAGCAGATGTACGGCGTACCGCACGGCTACGGCGCGAACATGCTGATGTATCGCACCGACAAGTTTCAGCAACGGCCGACGTCATGGAGCGTCGTATGGGACAAGAGCTCCCCGGCCGCCGACCACGTGGCGGACTACGACTCGCCGATCCATCTCGCCGACGCCGCGCTGTATCTCAAGACTCACCGGCCCGACCTGGGCATCACCGACGTCTACGAGCTGAGCCAGAAGCAGTTCGACGCGGCCGTGGCCCTGTTCAAGCAGCAGCGGCCGAACGTCATTAAGTACTGGGCCAACTACCTCGACGAAATCCAGTCGTTCAAGTCCGGAGACAGCTACGCGGGCACCGCCTGGCAGGTGACCGCCAACGTGGCCAATGGCGAGAAGGTCCCGGTCGCCACGACGATCCCGGCGGAGGGCGCCACGGGTTGGTCCGACACATGGATGATCTCCGCCCAGGCCCAGCACCCGAACTGCATGTACAAGTGGATGAACTGGATCACCACCCCCAAAGTGCAGTCGCAAGTCGCCCAATGGTTCGGTGAGGCGCCCGCCAACCCCAAGGCCTGCCGCTACACGGCCAAGGGGTTCTGCTCCGGCTACCACGTCGGCGACGCGGACTTCTACCGGCGCTTGGCGTTCTGGAAGACCCCGGTGGCAGATTGTGGCGACTCCCGCGGGGCCACCTGCGTCGACTACTCCCGCTGGGCCCAGGCATGGACCAAGATCAAGGGCTGAAAGACGACAGTTAAAAGGGGGCTCCACGTGTCATACAGCCAGATCCGCTACGAGGTCGCCGACGGGATCGCGACGATCATCCTGGATCGCCCGGACCAGCTGAACGCCTACACCTTCACGATGCGCAACGAGATGCTCGATGCGTTCGACCGGATCGACGCCGACGACTCCGTGCGGGCTGTGGTGGTGACCGGTGCCGGGCGCGCGTTTTGCGCGGGCGCCGACCTGTCCACCGGTGGCGCGACCTTCGACAAGTCCGTCTCGGATGACATGTTCGGCGGTGCGGACCTGCTGGCCGACGGTACCCCGCGGGACGGCGGGGGCACGGTCGCGCTGCGTATCGCACGTTGCCTCAAGCCGGTCATCGGCGCCTTCAATGGCGCGGCGGTCGGCGTCGGTGTCACGATGACGTTGCCGATGGACATCCGGCTGGCCGCGGAGGGGGCCAAGTTCGGGTTCGTCTTCGCGCGGCGCGGCATTGTCACCGAGGCCGCCTCGTCCTGGTTCCTGCCGCGCCTGGTCGGCATCTCGCAGGCCATGGAGTGGGCGGTCACCGGTCGGATCTTCCCTGCGGCGGAGGCGCTTGCCGGTGGGCTGGTCTCTCGGGTGCTGCCCGCCTCGGAACTGCTTCCCGCGGCGTACGCCCTGGGCGAGGAGATCGCCTCATCGACCTCGGCGGTCTCCGTCGCGGCGATTCGGCGGCTGATGTGGTCAGGCCTGTCGGCCGCCTCGCCGTGGGAGGCGCACGCCGCGGACTCCCACCTGATGGTGGCCATGGGGGCCTCCTCAGACGCCGCTGAGGGCGTCACCTCGTTCCTGGAGAAGCGCGACGCCTCCTTCCCCATGCTGGTGAGCAAGGACCTCCCTTCCGAGGTCCCCGCCTGGCCCACTCGCCCCGAGAACATCTAAGCGCCTCGATGCTGAGCGGACGAAGTCCCGCGACCTGTCCGACTCGGAAGGGCGCAGGGTTGCCGCGCGGTGGGCCGGACCTGAGTGAGGATCATGTAGCCCATCCGTAACCTCCGCGAACTTGCGCTGTCATGGTCGGGGGGTGTGCTGAAGAGGACCTGCAAGAGTGCAGGGCGTGCCTAGGGTTCCGCCGTGTCCACGGGACTGGTCCGAGAGGCACAGGCGGGGCCGTACAGCTTCGTTCCACGGCGGGACAAAAGCCCGGGAGAGCCGAACCTGAGCTCTCGGAGGGCCGCGTTGACCGTGACGTTGCATGATCTACCCGGGGTGTGGCGGCGGTCGCTGCTCGCCTGGCCGGACGGCAGCCGCGACACCACCACCACTGTGCTGTGGGTGCAGGGGCCGACGCTCTACGCGGACCTTCGGCTCCCTCATGCGGAGCGCGAGGGGCATGGGGGACAAGGTGCCGCTCCGCTGGAGGGTTTCGCGGGAGAACTCGTCCTGACCGACGGCGTCTTCGAATGGTGCCGCCGGATCGACCTGGGCCCGCCTGGTCCGTACGGCGACCGCGGGCGGCTGGCCTTCGCCGGCGACGTGCTGGTCGAAGACGGCGTCGAGGTCTCCTATATCGAGCACTGGCGCCGTGAGCCCGGTTCCGTCGGGCCGTCCGGGGCGAAACTCCTCACCCGCCCGGGAGCGGAGGCGCTGCTCGTGCGCGCCGGATCGTACATCGCGTACGCCACGAGTGGGCCGGAGATATCGATCGGACGCCTTGACGGCGACGGCTGGGTGGTCGGCTGGTCGAGCCGCCCGGAGCTGGTCGGCGAGCGCCACCCGCTGGAAGCCGGCGGGTGGCAGGTTTCGTACACCGAAGGAGAGGGTTTGTGATGACGTTCACCGAGGTCCCCGTCGTCGACGTGTCCGGTCCCGTCGATGAGGTCGCCGCCGCGCTCGGGCGGGCCGCCCGCGAGGTCGGTTTCATGTACGTCTCCGGGCACGGCTTGGAGCCGCGGCTCTTCGACGACCTGCTGGCGGTGACCCGCGAGTTCTTCGATCTGCCGCATGAGGAGAAGATGCGGGTCTGGATCGGCCGGTCCAGCGACCACCGCGGTTATGTGCCCGAGGGGGAGGAGGGCTTCGCAGGCGGGGCCGTGGACCGCAAGGAGGCCTACGACCTGGGGCTCGACCTGCCCGCCGATGATCCGGACTTTCTGGCCGGCAACCCGATGCTCGGCCCCAACCAATGGCCGGACCTGCCCGGCTTCCGGGAGGCGGTGACCGCCTACTACACGGCGGTGATGGGGTTCGGGTGGGAGCTGTTCGCTGCGTTCGCGCTGGCGCTCGGCGAGCAGCCCGAGGTGTTCGCCCGGCATCTGACCAAGCCGCCCAGCCAGCTGCGGCTGATCCACTACCCGTTCGATGTGGATGCCGAGGACCGGATCGGGATCGGCGCGCACACCGACTACGAATGCTTCACGCTGCTCCGTCCGACCAGCCCCGGTCTGGAGGTGCTGAACGGCGCGGGCGAGTGGATCGACGTTCCGCCGCGCGGCGACGCCTTCGTGGTCAACATCGGCGACATGCTGGAGCTGTGGACCAACGGTGAGTTCGTGGCCACCACGCACCGGGTCCGTAAGGTCAAGCAGGAGCGCTACGCCTTCCCGCTGTTCTTCAGCGTGGACTACGACACCCCGGTCGCTCCGCTGGCCAGGTTCGTCACTCCCGGCCGTCCCGCCCGCGCCGGCCTGGTCGCGGGCGAGCACCTGTTCGCCCAGACCGCTCAGAGCTTCGCCTACCTGCGCGATCGCCTCGCCTCCGGCGAACTGGTGCTCCCCGAAGGCTCCCTGGCCCCCTTCTCCTTCGGCCAGCGAGCTTCGTGACCGAAAGGGTCAAAAAGCGCTCGCCAACTACCGTGGCGGAACGCTTTGATCACCCTGTACGTCTGCACCATCGAGCTGAGGAGAATCATGCCGATCGAAGTGGCGCCCCGCCTGTTGTCCTGGGCTTCTGACATCGAGCCGGGCACCATCGATCAGGCCGCCCGGGCGGCCAAGCTGCCGTTCATCGCCGGGCACGTCGCCCTCATGCCGGATGCTCATGTCGGGATGGGAGCCACGGTTGGCTCCGTCATCCCCACCAAGGGCGCCATCATCCCCGCCGCGGTCGGGGTGGACATCGGGTGCGGGATGGTCGCCACCGAGACGACCCTGACCGCCGCGGACCTGCCCGACTCCCTCGCCGCGCTCATGCCGCTGGTCGAGCAGCGCATCCCCGCCGGCGTCGGCCAAGGCCACGACGACCCGACCACGGACAGCGCGATGGCCGGGCTCGGCAAGCCGCACACGGAGCTGACCGGCAAGCAGGAACGGACCGTCCTCACCCAATTCGGGACGCTCGGGTCCGGCAACCACTTCGTGGAGGTGTGCCTGGACGAGAGGGACCGGGTGTGGGCCGTCCTGCACTCCGGATCGCGAGGGATCGGCAACCAGCTCGCGAAGAAGCACATCGAAACGGCGAAGAAGCTGATGAAGCAGTACTTCATCGCCTTGGACGACCCGGACCTGGCTTACCTCGTCCAGGGCACCCCGGAGTTCACCGCCTACATCCGGGACATGCTCTGGGCCCAGGCCTACGCCATGGCGTCCCGCGCCGCAATGAACACCCAGATCGTCGCGTCGCTCCTGCAGGTCGCCGGGACCGGCGAGACCGTACGCACGATCAACTGTCACCACAACTTCACGCAGCAGGAACACCACCACAGCCAGGACATGTGGGTGACCAGGAAGGGCGCCATCAAGGCCGCTGCCGGTGACCTCGGGGTAATCCCCGGGTCGATGGGCACCCGCTCCTACATCGTGTCCGGGCTCGGCTCCGCGGCCTCGTACGACTCCTGCAGCCACGGGGCCGGCCGCCGCATGTCCCGCTCCCAGGCCCGCCGCGACCTCACCGCCGAGTCGCTGACCGAAGTCATGGGGGACCGCACATGGAACTCCGGCCGTGCCAACGACCTCGTCGACGAACACCCCTCGGCTTACAAGGACATCGATCAGGTCATGGCCGACCAGAAGGACCTGGTCCGTGTCGAACACACGCTCCGCCAGATTTTCAACTACAAGGGGTGACATGGCGGAACGCCGTGACGAAGTTTGAGTACCCCCATGCTCATGACGTGAGGGGTCGCAGTGCCCACACTGTGAGTTATGCGTCCATCACCTCTGCGCCCGCGTGCGTCCCCTGCCACGAGCTCTTACCGCCCTTGGCTGCACTGCGGATGCCGCGAACAATTCGGGTGCGGCGAGCATCTCACCGCACGGGGTGACTGGCCGGGAGGTCATCCCGCGTGGTTGGGCTTGCGCCTCCATGGCGATGTGGAGGGGCGGAGGGAAGGTCGAGGGCGTGGATGCTGCGGATCAGCCTGTTCATTCCGAGCGGAGGACGGTACGCAGACGCACCGTCCTGCTTGCCGCCCTGGGCGGGGCTGCCGTTGTCGTCCCGGCCGCTGTGCTGGTCGTCGGCGGATCGACCGGTAGCCGGATCGGCAGATTGCGAGTGCTCCAGGGCCACGCTGGATGGGTCGACTCGGTGGCGTTCAGCCCGGACGGCAAGACCTTGGCCTCCGGCAGCGAAGATCACACTGTGCGGTTGTGGGATGTGGACTCCGGCCGTACCGTCGGCGTCCTCACCGGTCACGCCGCCAAGGTCAACTGGGTGACGTTCAGCCCTGACAGCAAGATCCTGGCCACCGGCAGCGATGACAAGACCGTGCGGCTTTGGCCCACGGCCGGCGGTGATGCCGCCGCACATACTCGCACCTTGACCTTCGATGAGCAGGTCAGCTCGGTTGTGTTCAGTCCGGACGGCAAGACCCTGGCGGTCAGCGGCGGAGCTCTCGGCCGCAAAATGCTCCGCCTGCGGGACATGGCAACAGGGACGACGACCACCCCAACCCTCACCGGCTACATCGACAGCGACATCGGCTCGCTGGCCTTCAGCCGGGACGGCACGAGGTTGGCCACCGGTGGCGGCGACGGCGGCGTTGTGTGGGACGTGGGCACCGGCCTTGCGACCGCGACGCTGACGAACGGGGGGACCTGGGTGGCGTTCGGCCCGGACGGCAAGACCCTGGCCACCGGCAGCCCCGATGTGGTGAGCCTGTGGCAGGTGACCACCGGCCCTCCCGACCACGTCCGCGCTACCCACATCACTCTCCACGGCGAGGGCCCATTCGTGACCTTCAACCCCAAGGGCAAAACCTTCGCCACCGCCAGCGAATCCACGGCCCGGATCTGGGACATGGCCACCGGCCACCTCCTCGCTACCCTCACGGGCCACACCGGCTACATTCTCTCGCTGGCGTTCAGCCCGGACGGCAAGACCCTGGCCACCGGCAGCCAAGACCAAACAGTGCGGCTGTGGAGATGACGGCATGGTCGTCGTCCAGGCCATCGCCGCCTGACGCCTCTCGGCGCGGAGGCTTGCCCGAAGTGTGCGGCGACTGACTACGATCGGAACTGTTCGAATGCTTTCGGGAGGTGGGGGCATCGTGAGCGACGTGCAGGGGCCGGGGGACGGTCGCAAGCCCGTCTTCGGCGCCGAACGCCGCCAGCGCATCGTCGAACTGCTCCGGGCCAACGGCACGCTCTCGCTCCGGCAGCTCGCGCAGGCCGTCCAGTCCTCCGAGGTGACCGTGCGCAGGGACGTGCGCGCATTGGAGGCCGACGGCCTGCTGGACCGCCACCATGGCGGCGCGTCACTGCCCGGCGAGTTGTCCCGTGAGCCCACCTATCTTCAGAAGGCGCAGGTCGCCAAGGCCGAGAAGGCGGCGATCGCGGACCTCGCCGCCGCCCTGGTCGAGGACGGTGACGCCATCGTGATCGGCCCGGGGACCACCACGCACGCGCTGGCGCAGCGGCTGACCGGGCACACCGAGCTGGCCGTCGTCACCAACTCGCTGCTCGTGGCCCAGGCGCTGGCCGGGTTCCCGCGCATCGAGGTCGTGGTGACCGGCGGCACCCTGCGCGGCTCCGTCCAGGCTCTCGTGGGCAGCGCCGCCGAGCGGTCGCTCGCCGGGCTGCGGATGCGCCGCGCCTTCATATCGGGCAACGGGCTCACCGCCGAGCGTGGGCTGTCCACCCCCAACATGCAGGTGGCCAGCACCGACAAGGCCCTCGCGGCGTCCGCGGAGGAGGTCGTGGTGCTCGCCGACCACACCAAGATCGGCGTCAACACCATGGTGCAGACGGTGCCGGCGGAACAGATAGACCACCTGGTGACGGGGGACGCGGCCGCCCAGGACGAACTGCACGAGCTGAGCGCGCGGGGCGTCCGGATTCACGTCGCCCGGCTTTAGATCGATTCTGATCGAACGTGGCCGAATGGTTTCCATATCGTTACGAGGTTGTTTCGCAATAGGATCACGATCGGTGGACTGGTTGTGGACACACCCGGGAGGAGTCTCGTGGTAGCAAGCGTCCTCGAAGCCGCCGGGATCCTGAAGACCTTTCCGGGCACGCTCGCCCTTGACCACGTCTCACTCACCCTCGCCCGTGGCGAGGTGCACGCGCTGGCCGGCGAGAACGGCGCCGGCAAGTCCACCTTGGTCAAGGTGCTGTCCGGGGTGTGTCCCCCGGACGCCGGTCGGCTCCGCCGGCGCGGGCAGCGGCTGACCTTCGACGGCCCGCTGGACGCCCAGCGCGCCGGGATCCGGGCGATCTACCAGGATGACAACCTCGTCCCTTCGATGGGAGTGGCCCGCAACCTGTTCCTCGGTGGCGAGCCGCGGACCCGGCTCGGCCTGATCGACACCGCCCTGATGCACGACCGGGCCGACGAGATCCTGCGTGAGTACGGCCTGAACGTCGACGTCCGTCGCCCGCTGCGCTCGTTGGGCACCGGTGCCCAGAAGCTCGTCGCACTGGCCCGCGCCGTCACGGCCGACGCGCAGATCATCATCATGGACGAGCCCACTGCGGTGATGGAGCCGGCCGAGATCGAGACGCTGTTCCGGGTCACCAGTGCCCAGCGCGAGCGAGGCAGGGCGGTGCTCTATGTGAGTCACCGGCTGGAGGAGCTGTACGAGCTCTGCGACCAGGTCACGGTGCTGCGCGAGGGCCGGGTCGCGCACACGGGCCCGCTGGCCGGTATCGACCGCCGCACCCTGGTCTCGCTCATGCTCGGCCGGAACCTGACCCACCTGCCGGCGGAGCAGCCCGGCGGATTCCCCGAGCAGCCCGGTGACCCGCCGTTCCTGCGGGCCAGTGGGCTGACCCGGCGGCACGCCCTCACCGACGTCTCGATCGAGCTCCGCCAGGGCGAGGTCCTCGGGCTCGGCGGGCTGCTCGGCGCGGGCCGGACCGAGACAGCCAAGGCCATCGCCGGCGCGCTGACGCTGGACGCCGGGCAGGTGACCGTGGCGGGCGCGCCGCTGCGCCGGCGGTCCGTCGCCGGCGCCATCCGGGCCGGCATCGGACTGCTCCCCGAGAACCGCAGCACCGAGGGCATCATCCCGACCCTGTCCATCCGCGACAACATCGCGCTCGCCGCGCTGCCGCGGCTGTCGCGCTTCGGTGTGGTGTCCAACGCCCGGATCGACCGCGTGGCGGACACCTTCATGCGGCGGCTGGGCATCAAGGCGACCTCACCGCACCAGAAGGTCACCGAGCTCTCCAGCGGCAACCAGCAGAAGGTCCTGCTGGCGCGCTGGCTCGCCCTGCACCCCAAGGTGCTGCTGCTGGACGAGCCCACTCGCGGTATCGACATCGGAGCCAAGGCCCAGATGCAGGACCTCCTCGACGAACTCGCGGTCGACGGGCTCGCGATCCTGCTGATCTCGTCCGACCTGGAAGAGCTCGTGACCGGTTGCGACCGAGTTGTGGTGCTGCGTGACGGCGAGGTCGCGGCCGAGCTCACGGGCGCCGCCGTCACCGAGGAGGGCATCATCGCGGCGATGGCGGCAAGTATCGGGGACTAGGTAGGGGGAGGGGCGCTGTTCGGCCCCTCCCCCTCGATCGGTGCTGCTTACTTACCGGACTGGTACAGCTGGGCGACCTCGTCGGCCGGCAGGGCGCGGTCGAAGACGTGCACCTGATCGACCGTGCCTGGCCAGAAGTCGACCTGGTTGCCTCCGTACATGCCCCGGCCGATCACCGTGTGACCAGTGGACGCGTCGCCGAGGCAGGCCGCCGCGCTGCCGGCCTTCTGACCGTTGACGTAGAGCGTCAGGGTGCCGCTCGCGGCGTCGCGGACGCCGGTGAGGTGGTACCACTGGCCGGTTTGCGGGGCGGTGGGCGCAAGCGCCCGGATCCCGGCGAAGCTGAATGCGAACCGGTTGTCCGCCCCGGAGTACTGCAGGAAGAAGGCGCTGTTGCCGTCCCCGTCCTGGCTGACCGCGGTGGCGAACGAGCCGAGCCGGTCGAGCCTCACCCACGCCGAGACGCTGTAGTTGCCCGTCGTGTCGAGGATCGCGGCACCGGTGTCTGCGTACTGGTTCGATCCGTTGAACTGCAGCGCGGAGCCGGACCGCCCGGCCGTCCACTGCGGACCGTTCACGAGTGTCGCGTTGTGACTACCCACGGCGTCGCGGGAGACCGTGCCGGTGCCCTCGTCGAGCGGGTAGAAGCTCACGCCGTCGAGCCCAGGTGTGCCGGGCGGATACGTCGTGCCTCCGCCGTCGCCGACCGAACCGGAGGCCTTGATCAGCGCTCGGTTGGCGTTCCGTACCTGGTCGGCCGCGGGTTTGAGCACCCTGCGGTCGTAGGTGTAGATGCCGTTGAGCTCGTTCTCCACGTCACTGATCTGGGTGTAGACCGAGGCGGAGACTCCGCATCTCTTCTCGATCTGGAGCAGCTTGTTCTGCAGCTCGGTGTAGCGGCGGGTGAGCGTGGCCGCGTCGGGCTCCATCTCATAGGCGAAGCCGTGGGCGGGGTCGTACATGTGGCCGTCGACCTTGAGTCCGAGCCCACCGTATTCCCCGTCCACGGTCGCCCGGTCGCCCTGCTGGGTGGGCGCGCCGGGGCCGACATAGGCGTGGTTGTCGTAGATGTTCCCCTCGCCGTTGTCGGGCAGCGAGTCGCAGCAGTTGACGCCGCTGTCGGCGTTGACCAGCCGGCTGGGGTCCCAGCTCTGGATCTGGTCAACGATCCGGCCCGGCTCGTACTCGCCCCAGCCCTCGTTGAACGGCACCCACACGACGATTGACGGGTGACTGCGGTGCTGCTCGACGAGGGCGCGCAGCTCGGTCTCGAACTGCGTCTTGACGGCCGCGGGCGGCGAGTGCCCGCCGAACGTGGACGGCATGTCCTGCCAGACCAGCAGGCCCAGCCGGTCGGCCCAGTAGTACCACCGGTCCGGCTCGACCTTGACGTGCTTGCGGACCATGTTGAAGCCGAGGCGTTTGTGCGCCTCAAGGTCGAAGCGGAGCGCGGCATCGGTCGGCGCCGTGTAGATGCCATCCGGCCAGAAGCCCTGGTCGAGCGTGCCGACCTGCATGACGAACGTGCCGTTCAGTAGCATCCGGACCTTGCCGTCGGGGCCCTTCCCGCGGGTGATCGAGCGCATCCCGAAGTACGAGCCGACCTCGTCGACGACCTTGGGGCCCTGGCGGATGCGCACCTTCAGCGTGTAGAGGTACGGGTCGTCGGGTGTCCACAGGTGGGGTTTTCGCACGGGGACGCGCAACTCGGCGCCGGGCGCGCCGGTGGCCCGCCCCACTTGCCGGTGCCCGGCGTACGCGACCGCCTCGACCGTCAGCCCGGATGCGCCGGAGGCGGTGGCGGTCAGCCGGAGTTCCTGGGCGGGCAGGTCGGGGGTGGTGTCGAGCCGCTCGATGTACGCGGCGGACACCGGTTCCATCCACACGGTCTGCCAGATCCCGGAGGACGGCGTGTAGAAGATCCCGTCGCCGCTGGCGCGCTGCTTGCCGACCGGCTGGCTGCCGGTGGCGGTCGTGTCGTCGACGCCGACGGTCAGCTCCTGCGGGCCGGTCCCGCGCAGCGCGTCGGTGACGTCGGCGGAGAAGGAGTCGTAGCCGCCCTTGTGTGTCGCGACCTTCGTGCCGTTGACGTAGACGGCGGCCTGGTAGTCGACGGCCTGGAAGTGCAGCAGCAGCCGGCCCCGCCAGGTGCGCGGCACGGTGAACGTGCGGCGGTACCACATGTGGTCGACGTGCCGCTTGATCCCGGACAGCGCCGACTCGACCGGGTACGGCACGAGGATCCGCTCCGCAAGGCCCTGCCCGGTGGGCGGCGTGGCATCGGTGGACGCCTCGGCGAACTGCCAGACGCCGTTGAGGTTCTGCCAGCGGGATCGGGTCAGTTGCGGGCGTGGATAGTCCGGCAGCGCGTTCGTCGGGGAGACCTGATGGGTCCAGGGGGTCGTCAGCGGCGGGGTCTGGGCCTGCCAGCCCGCCTGAGGTTCGGCCGCTGCGGAGCGGGCCGGGACCACCAGGGCGGCCAGCAGTGTGAGGGCGATGGCGAGGACGGTGGCCGGGCCACGGGGGCGGGCCGGTCGAGATGATCGCAGTGCGAGCAAGGACGGACTCCAATCTGCGTTGCCGGGGGGTGGGCGGACGGGATCGGCAGGATCGGTGTACGCGGGAGGCGGCGGGTCGGCGGCGAGGCATCACTTCCCTGGCTAGATGCGGCCCCTGAGGCGAATGGGCCCAGCATGAGCGTGTCTGACCGAAATTGCAATATTCAGATCGGATGAGACCGCAGGCGGCTTTTTCGGCAGGGGCGATCGAAGTCAGTCGCTGACCTGGGGCGCTACCTGGCCTCTTGAAGGCCGGTGAAATCCCAGGCCCTGATCGGTATTGACAGAAGCCGATCGAAAATGGCTCAATACGGGAACCTAGCCCCGCTTGGGAAGGACTCGCCCATGACAGCGCCCCCGAGCCGCCGCACACGTACGGCCGCCGCCCTCGCCGCGCTCGCCGTCGCAGTCGCCGGCTGCGCCAAGTCCGAAGACAAGCAGCAGCCCAGTGCCCAGGACACCCATGCCCAGCAGCAGGTGGCTCAGACACCCGCCGGCTCCACGCCGTCCTGCACGATCGACGCGTTCGGGGGCAAGAAGTTCGATCTCAAGACCGGAGTGGTCGGGTTCTCGCAGTCGGAGAAGGAGGCGAACCCGTTCCGCATCGCCGAGACCCAGTCGATCAAGGCCGAGGCCAAGCGGACCGGCGTCGCGAACTTCAAGACCACGAACGGCCAGTCCCAGTTCAACAAGCAGATCAGCGACGTGCAGCAGCTCATAGCCCAGGGCGCCCAGGCGCTGGTCATCGCGCCGCTCAACTCCGACGGCTGGGAGCCGGTGATACAGCAGGCCTCGGCGCGGCACATACCGATCATCACCGTCGACCGCAAGATCAACGCGACGTCCTGCAAGGACTACGTGACCTTCATCGGGTCGGACTTCTACCAGCAGGGTAAGCGGGCGGCCGACCAGATGATCAAGGCGCTCGGCGGCAAGGGCAAGGTGGCCATCTTGCTCGGCGCCTCTGGCAACAACGTCACCACGGACCGCACCAACGGCTTCAAGGACGAGCTCCGGCAGCGGGCACCCGGCATCCAGATCACCTTCGAGCAGACCGGCGAGTTCGCCCGCGAGAAGGGTCAGCAGGTCACCGAGCAGATGATTCAGAGCAACCCGGACGTGACCGGCCTCTACGCCGAGAACGACGAGATGGCGCTTGGCGCGGTCACCGCCCTCAAGGGAGCGGGCAAGAAGGCCGGAGCCATCAAGATCGTGTCGGTCGATGGGACCCGCAACGCGGTCCAGGGCATCGTCGACGGCTGGATCTACGCCGTCGTTGAGTCCAATCCGCGGTTCGGGCCGCTGGCGTTCCAGACCCTGCAGAAGTTCCTCGACGGGAGTCCGATCCCCGACAAGGTGATCATCTCCGACCGTGAGTACGACTCCGGCAACGCCCGGCAGTCCCTGTCCTCCGCCTACTGACCCGGGGGTCCTCGTGCCAGACGGCGGTCCGCTGCTCGAGGTGAGCGGCATCGTCAAGCGCTTCACCGGCGTCGTCGCCCTCGATCAGGTCTCCGTCGGACTGGTGCCCGGGGAGGTTCACGCCCTGGTCGGCGAGAACGGTGCCGGAAAGTCGACGCTGATCAAGGTGATCACCGGCGTGCACCGCCCAGACGAGGGCGAGGTACGGCTGGCGGGCCGGCGGTTCGAGTTCGCCGGCCCGCTGGAGGCCCAGCGCGCCGGAATCCAGGCCGTCCACCAGGAGATCGGCCTGGTACCGGCGATGAGTGTGGCGCGCAACCTGCTCCTCGGCCGGGAGCCGCGCCGCCGCGGCCTCATCGACTTTCGCCGCATGCACCGAGAGGCCGCCCGGACGCTGGCGTCCTATGGCGTCGACGTCGACGCGCGGCGCCCACTGCGGTCGCTGGGCCTCGGCGCGCAGCAGATGATCGCGCTCGCCCGGGCGGTGTCGGTCGACGCCCGGGTGGTGGTGATGGACGAGCCGACCTCCTCCCTGGAGCCGCGCGAGGTGGAGACCCTCTTCGGGGTCATCGGAAGTCTCCGCGAGCGCGGCATCTCGGTGATCTACGTCAGTCACCGCCTGGACGAGCTGTACCGGATCTGCGACCGTGTCACCGTGCTGCGCGACGGCCGGGTGGTTCATCAGGGGCCGCTCGCCGAGCTTGAACGGCTGCGGCTCGTCTCGCTGATGCTCGGCCGGGATGTCGCGGACGTTCGCGCGGAGGGGACCACGAAGTTCTCCGGCGCGCACGACCTCACTGACCGGGCGCCCGTCGTCGAGGCGCACGGGCTCACCCGCCGCCATGTGCTCGACGGCGTTTCGCTCGCGGTGCGGCCCGGTGAGGTCGTCGGCCTCGGTGGGCTGCTCGGGGCAGGCCGGACCGAGACGGCCAAGGCGATCGCCGGCGTACTGCCGCTGGACGGTGGGCGGGTGACGGTGGCCGGCGTGCCACTGCGCCGCGGCTCGGCCGCGGCGGCGATCAAGGCCGGGGTGGCCCTCCTGCCCGAGGACCGCAGGGCCGAGGGCATCATCCCGACGCTGTCGGTGCGAGAGAACATCGCGCTCGCCGCGCTGCCCCGGCTCTCCCGCGCCGGTGTCGTCTCGGACGCGCGCATCGACCAGATCGTGGAGACGTTCATGCGGCGGCTGCGCATCAAGGCGGTCGGCCCGCACCAGCCGGTCGCCGAGCTGTCCGGCGGAAACCAGCAGAAGGTCCTCCTCGCCCGCTGGCTCGCCACCGAACCGAAGATCCTGCTCCTGGACGAGCCCACCCGGGGCATCGACGTCGGCGCCAAGGCGGAGGTCCAGGCGTTGATCGACGAGCTTGCCCGGGCCGGACTGGGCGTGCTGCTCATCTCCTCGGACCTGGAGGAGCTGGTCGAGGGCTCCGACCGGGTGGTCGTGCTCAAGGACGGAGCGGTCGTGGGCGAGCTGACGGGCGCGGAGGTCACCGAGGAGGGCGTGATGACCACGATCGCGGCGCATGTTCGGGAGGAAAGTGATGGCTGAGGCCACCCTGACCCTGTCCCGGCCGGACCGCGGCCGGATCCTGGCCTGGTTGCAGGACTATGGCGTGTACGCCGCGATCGGCGTGCTCATCGTTGTCAACGCGGCGATCACCCCGCACTTCCTGACCACTGAGAACCTGCGCACCCAGCTCGTCCAGGTGGCGCCGATCGTCATCGTCTCGCTGGGCATGGCACTGGTGATCGGAACCGAAGGGGTCGACCTGTCGGTGGGCTCGGTGATGGCGCTCGCCGCCGCGCTGCTCCCTCTCTATCTCGGCTATGGCGTCCTGCCCGCCCTCGTCGTCGCCCTCCTCGGCGGAGCGGCGGTCGGCCTGGTCAACGGGTCTCTCGTGGCGTTCGCCGGCGTGCAGCCGATCGTCGCCACCCTCGCATTGTTCGTCGGCGGACGCGGAATCGCGCTCGTCGTGGCGGACGGGCGGCTCAAGGACATCCGCAACCAGGACCTGCTCGACCTCGGCTCGTCCAGCATCGTCGGCATCCCACTGCCCGTCGTGGTCGCGTTCGTCCTCGTCGTCGTGGTGATGGCGCTGGTGCGCCGCACGACGTTCGGGCGGCGGCTCGTCGCCATCGGCGGGAACCGGACCGCCAGCGAGCTGTCCGGCCTGCCGGTGCGGCGGATCCTGCTGCTCGTTTATGTGGCCTCTGGCCTGCTCGCGGCGGCGGCCGGTGTCCTCGCCACCGCCCGGCTGCAGGCCAGCGACCCGTCCTCGCTGGGACTGCTCATGGAGTTGTCCGCGATCACCGCTGTCGTCGTGGGCGGCACACCGCTCTCCGGCGGCCGGGTCCGGGTGCTCGGCACCGTCGCGGGCGCGCTCCTGATTCAGCTCGTCCGCGCGACGCTCATCAAACACAACCTCTCGGACTCGCTCGCCCAGATGGTGCAGGCGGCGATCATTCTGGCGGCCGTGTACACCGCGCGTGGGGAGAGCACACGATGACATCGGAGCAGGTGACCACAAGCGCGACCGCCACCGCGTCCCTCGAGGCCCCGCCCGGCAGCGGCCGGGAACGCGTCTTCGGACTCATACAGCGGCACGGCGCCGCAGCCGTGCTGGTGCTGCTCGTGGCGGTCGGATCGCTCACCTTCGACCGCTTCCCGACCGGCGAGAATCTGGGCAACATCACGATCACGTCGTCGTTCCTGGCGATGGTGGCCCTCGGCATGACCTTTGTGATCATCACTGGCGGCATCGATCTGTCCGTCGGCTCGGTGTTCGCGCTCGGCGGGGTGCTGGCCGCGTACGGGGTGCGCTGGGGCTCCCTGGCGGCGCTGCTGCTGCCGCTGGTCGTGTGCGGGGCGATCGGCCTCCTGCAGGGACTGCTGATCGCCAAGGTCCGGCTGGCGCCGTTCATCGTCACGCTCGCCGGCCTGCTCGGCGCCCGCGGGCTGCTGCTGTCGATCTCCGACGAGGGATCGACGACCTATCTCATCCCGCACGACTCGGTGCTCGCCAGGATCGGGCAGGGAGAGTTCCTCGGACTCGGTTACCCGGTCTACCTGACGCTCGTGTTCTTCCTCATGGGCGCGGTGCTGCTCCAGCGCACGGGCTTCGGCCAGTCCGTCTACGCGATCGGCGGCGCCGAGGACGCCGCCGCGCTGATGGGCGTCCCGGTGGCGCGGACCAAGGCGACGGTCTACGCGATGTCCGGAGTGCTGGCCGGACTCGCCGGAGCGCTCAACGCGGCCCGGCTCTCGTCGGGGGTCACGATCCTCGGCACGGGCATGGAACTCGACGCGATCGCCGCGGTCGTCATCGGCGGCACCCTGCTGACCGGCGGCGCGGGGTCGATGAGCGGGACGGTCGCCGGCGTACTGCTGCTCGGCGTGATCCAGAACCTCATCAACCAGATCGGCGATCTGTCCTCCTCGTACCAGCAGGTCGTGAGCGGCGCCTTCCTCGCAGTCGTCGTGGTCGTGCAGACCTACCTCAGCCGCGTCCAGCGCCTGCAGTGACGGCCGGTGCCGAGCCGCTCCGAAAAGATCATTACCAGTTGATCCAGCGGGCCTCGTAGGGGCCGAGGGCGAGCGCGGTGCCGTTGATGGTGGACTTCGCGGCCTTGGCGCTGCTAGCCGTGGTGAATGCGATCAACAAGGAGCAGGGCGAGCAGGTCGGGTGGCCGGAGTTCACGTCCGCGGTGGCGGCCCAGTGGTCTGCCATCCCCGCCGAGCAGCGCTCCCGGGCAGTGATCTTCACTTCCAACTACGGCGAGGCGGGTGCGCTCGCCCGGCACGGCCTGCCCATGTCGTACTCCGGCCACATGAGCCACGCCGACTGGGGGCCGCCACCCGACTCCGCCATCGGGCCGGTGCTGCTGGTGTACCAGAAGGACAACCATCTCATCGAGCGGTTCTTCACCGGCTGCCGACAGGTGGGCCGCGTCGACAACGGGCAGGGCCTGGACAACGGGGAGCAGAACGCTCCGATCGCCCTCTGTTCCGGCACGACCAAGCCGTGGTCGGCGCTGTGGCCCAGCCTGCGGTACTTCTAATAGTCAGCGACGGCTACACGGTCACGGACCCGCAATTCGGGCGCGTGCTGCTCTTCGCGGCGCCGCGCGCTGGACAGACCTGATGCGGCTCACCGGTGTGACCATCTTCGTGATGCTACTGCTAAGATCGAAGTTACTTACTTCTATTTTAGAAGCTACAAAGGGCGGGCATCGCCCACCCATTGCGGCCATGACATCCGAATGGAACTCCTGATGCACGCACCCGGCACCGAGGATCTCGTCGGCAAGCGCGCCCTGGTCACCGGCGGCACCAAGGGCGCGGGTGCGGCCATCGCCCGACGCCTGGCACAGGCCGGTGCGACCGTGCTGGTCACCGCCCGCACCCCGCCGCAGGACGCCGACCCGAAGCTGTTCATCGCAGCCGACATCTCTACCCCCCGCGCTTCCGCCATCGTCGGCGCCGAGCACGTCATCGACGGCGGCACCGTCCCCACTGTCTGACCACCCCGTCGGTACCCGCATCCCTGAGGAGGAAGCGATGAACGAGCAACCCACGACCCAGCCCGTCGACCCCGCCGAGCTGCCCGAGACGATCACCCGCTATCTGGACGCCCACCGCGTACACGACACACTTACAGCCATCAGCACCTTCACAAGCGACGCAGTGGTCATCGACGACGGCAACACCTACACCGGCACGGCAGCAATCGAGAAGTGGCTGACCAGGTCGGCGACCGAGTACACCTATACCACCGAGCTCACCGCGGCTCACCGCACCGAGGCCTCGCACTACGTCGTCACCAACCACTTGGAAGGCGACTTCCCCGGTGGACAGGTGGACCTGCGTTACCAGTTCACCCTTCACGGCGGACTGATCAAGAACCTCACCATCGAACCGTGAGCTATTGCGGCTGAACGTTGTGGATCTCCACAGTGACCGGCAGGGGGCCGCACCGAGGAAGGATCGGTCATGAACGGGTTCGGCCGACGCGAGTTCCAGCTGGTTCTGCTCCGGCGCATGGCCGACTACCAGCCCGACCTCGTCGCCTCCGCGGTCCGCTTGCTCGACGCCTCGCATACCGAGTCGCGCCAGGTCAACGCCAGGTGGCAGCGCATCCTGCGGTCGTCGAGGTTCCCGGGCGGTGAGCGCCGTCTCCGGCTGGTGCTCGGCCCACCGGAAGGCGAGGCGGACCGGCGTTGGGGCGACGTGATCTGCCGTGCCGCCTGGTGGACCCTGCCGCTATGGCCTGACTTGCGGTTCGAGGTGCTCCTGGGGCCGGACGGGTCGATCCTGCACGAGTGGCTGATCCGGCCCGAGGCAGCCTCGGCGCCCCGGCTGGGCAACGTTTCGGACCTGACGCCGTGGTCGTACGTCGTCCGCGATGTGGCCGCGCGGTTCGCGCCGGCTCAGCACCAGGCCGACACAGTGCCGAGCCGGTGGCATGTCACCTTCTCCGCGCCCGACTGCGACGGCGCGCGCTCGTACGTCGCCCATTTCGTCTGGGGTCTGCTGCAGACCGTGGAAGAGCTACCGGGCAACGGGCTCGGTAAGAACTGAGGAGGCCCGGACCGCGGGGCGGCTTGGCCGCTAGTTGCCGCTGACCTTCTCATCACCGTCATCCTGTGTTCATCATGGTGGCCGACGATACGATCTTGTCGGCCATCGGAGGAACTCGTGCGTGCTGTTGTCTCATCCCGCCTCAAGAAGGCGACTACGGCCGTTACGGTCTGTGGCCTCGCATTCACCGGCACGTTCGTCGCCGGCGGCGTATCGGCGTCCGCGACGCCGTCGACGTCGGTGGTCATCAACGAGGTCTATGGCGGTGGCGGGAACTCCGGAGCCACCTATACCAACGACTTCATCGAGCTGAGCAACCGCGGCGACACGGCCGTGAGCGTGGACGGCTGGTCGGTGCAGTACCACTCGAGCAGCGCGACCGGCGCCTGGCAGGTGACGCCGCTGAGCGGCTCGATCCCACCGGGCGGTTTCTACCTGGTCGGCGAGGCACAGGGAGCGGGTGGCACCCAGCCCTTGCCGGCGCCTCAGGCCATCGGCACGATCAGCATGTCGGCCACCGCCGGCACGGTCGCTCTGGCCACCAACGCCACCGCGCTGACCTGCGCTGACTCGGCGTCCTGTCAGAGCGGCTCGGTCGATCTGGTCGGCTATGGCACTGCGGCCATCAGGGAGACGACTCCCGTCGGCGGCGCGTCGAACACCGCCTCGGTGCAGCGCAACGACAAGCCCGACAGCGATGACAACGCCGGCGATCTGTTCGCCGCCGCCCCGACGCCCGGCGCCGCGAACCCGCCCGCTGGTGGTGGAGGCGGCGGTGGAGGCGAGCCGGGGCCGCTGCGCATCCACGACATCCAGGGCGCCGGCTGGCTCTCGCCGCACAACGGCGAGCACATCACCAACGTGCCGGGAATCGTCACCGGCATCCGGTCGGCGGGCAGCAGCAAGGGCTACTGGATCCAAGATCCGACACCTGACTCCAACCCGGCCACCAGCGAAGGCATCTTCGTCTTCACCTCGTCACCCGGCGTGGCGGTGGGCGACTCCGTTCTCGTGTCGGGCAGCGTCAAGGACTTCTACCCGCTGTCGAGCGGGGACACGGTACCGACGACATCGAACCTGTCGGTGACCGAGATCGGCAGCCCCACCGCGATCGTGCTCTCCCACGGTGGGACGCTGCCTTCCGCCGAGGTCATCACCCCGGCCACCGTTCCCGGCATCTATGCTCCGGACCTCGGTGGCGGCAACATCGAGTCGACTCCGATCGACCCGGCCCGCTCGGCGCTGGACTTCTGGGAGTCGCGGGAGGGGATGCGGGTCCAGATCGACGACGCCAGAGTGGTCGGCCCTTCGAACAGCTTCGGTGAACAGTTCGTCACGACCAAGCCGGCGCAAGCGACCACGTACCGCGGCGGCACCGAACTCGTCGCCGGGAACGCCGTCCCATCCGGGCGTATCGAGATCGTGCCGGTGGATGGCAGCAACCCGGGCACGTCCGTCAGCGATGTGCTCAGCGGTGCGACGGCCGGGCCGGTCGACTACTCACGGTTCGGCGGCTACACGATCGCCGCGACACAGGTCGGCACCGTCCAGCACGGCAACCTGCCGCCGGTCGTCGCGACCGCGCAGCTTTCCAAGCAGCTTGCGGTGGCGACCTACAACGTCAAGAACCTCGCGCCCGGTGACCCTGCCTCGAAGTACGCGCGGCTCGCCCAGGGAATCGTCACCAGCCTGGCCAAGCCCGACATCGTCGCGGTGGAAGAGGTGCAGGACAACTCGGGCGCGACCGACGATGGCGTCGTCATGGCCGACCAGACGCTGACCAAGTTGACCGAAGCGATCGTCGCCGCGGGCGGCCCTCGGTACGACTGGCGCGAGATCGACCCGGTGAACGACCAGGACGGCGGCCAGCCCGGTGGCAACATCCGGGTGGTGTTCCTCTTCAACCCGGCGCGCGTGTCATTCGTCGATCGGGGAGCATCCTCGGTCAACCGCTCGATCACCGGGACATCGGTCGAGAAGCGCAAGGGAAAACCCGCCCTCAGCCTGTCGCCGGGGCGGATCGATCCGACCAATCCGGTGTGGAACGCGAGCCGCAAGCCGCTCGCGGGCCAGTTCCGTTTCCGTGGCAGGACGGTCACCGTGATCGCGAACCACTTCGTTTCCAAGCTCGGTGACCAGAACGCGGACGGGCGCTTCCAGTATCCGGCGGAGTCGTCGACCGTCCAGCGTGTGGGCCAGGCCAAGGCGGTGCACGACTTCGTCAGAGAGATCCTGAAAGTCGACAAGAAGGCTGACGTGGTGGTGCTCGGCGACCTGAACGACTTCCAGTTCAGCTCATCGGTCACGGCGTTGAAGACTGGTACGACCGACGGGTCCGGCGTGCCGATCCTGACCGATCTGATCGGCACGCTCCCGGCGAACGAAAGGTACACATATGTCTTCGACGGCGTCTCTGAGGTACTCGACCACATCCTGGTGAACTCGCGCACCCGCCGCGTGCAGTACGAGGTGGTGCACGTCAACGCCGAGTACGCCGACCAGACAAGCGACCATGACCCCCAGGTCGTGCGGCTGAAGCCGTAGCCCGCATCCCTACCCGTTGAGTCAGTCGGCGTCTTCGACGAGTCCGACGAAGGCGCCGACTGACCTCAGCTCACCAGGCGAACGCCTCCGGTGCGGGACCCGGCCCCGGGAAGATCTCGTCGAGGGTGCCGAGGAACTCCCCGGAAAGGTCAAGGTCGACGGCCCGCACCGCGGACTCCAGTTGTTCGGCGGTCCGCGGGCCGACGATCGGGCCGGTCACGCCAGGACGGGTGAGCAGCCAGGCCAGACCGACGTCGCCCGGCTCCAGCCCGTGCTTCTCACACAGGTCCTCGTACGCCTGGACCTGGGCACGCTGGGCGCCGTCGGACAGGACATCCTTGCTGCGTCCGCTCAGCGAGCGGGAGCCGCCACCCTCGCGCTCCTTGCGCAGCACGCCACCCAGCAGGCCACCCTGCAGCGGCGACCAGGGCACGACGCCCAGGCCGTACGCCTGCGCGGCCGGGATGACCTCCATCTCGGCGCGGCGCTCGGCGAGGTTGTACAAGCACTGCTCGCTGACCAGGCCGACCGAGCCACGGCGGGCAGCGGTCTCGTTGGCCCGGGCGATGGCCCAGCCGGGGAAGTTGGACGACCCTGCGTACAGGATCTTCCCCTGCTGGATGAGGACGTCGATCGCCTGCCAGATCTCCTCCCACGGCGTGGACCTGTCGATGTGATGGAACTGGTAGAGGTCGATGTAATCCGTGCCCAGACGCTTGAGCGAGGCCTCTGCGGCGCGGCGGATGTTCAGGGCTGACAGCTTGTCCTCGTTGGGCCACGGCGCACCCTCGGCGCTCATGTTGCCGTAGACCTTGGTGGCCAGGACCGTCTTGTCGCGACGTCCGCCGCCCTGCGCGAACCAACTGCCGATGATCTCTTCGGTGCGGCCCTTGTTCGCGCCCCAGCCGTAGACGTTGGCCGTGTCGAAGAAGTTGATGCCCGCCTCGAGCGCCTGATCCATGATGGCGTGACTGTCCGCCTCGTCGGTCTGCGGGCCGAAGTTCATCGTCCCGAGCACCACCCGGCTCACGTTGAGGCCGGTCCGTCCCAGCTGCACATAGTCCATGAGGTAAGCCAACCACTTAGAGCGCCCTCGAAGTAAATCACCAGGTCCGTACCGCTACCGGTGGGTCCTGACCAGGCGTGTGGCGAAGGCGGCGAAGGGCAATGACGGATCAGCCCTTCGTGATCGGGTTAGCCGTGATGTTCGCTGAGGTGGTCATGCGCGAGGGCGGTCACCTGTGCGGGCGCCTCTCGGTGCGGGAAGTGCCCGACGCCGTCCAAGACCACGCGACGGTACGCGGCGCTGAAGTAAGGCTCGAGGCCTTCGGAGGACGACGGATTGTCGCAGTAATCCGATCCGCCTTGGAGCATCAGTGTGGGGACGGCCAGCTGTTCTACGGTGTCGAGTCGGCGACGTAGATCGTCGTATCGGCTGTCGCGCGGTTCGTCGGGGAGGAACCGGGAGCGGTAGGCGCTGAGTGTGATGGCAGTCCAGTCGCGATTGCCGAATCCGGCTGCCGTCGCGGCGAATTCTTCCTCGTCGAACCATCCAGGTGGACTCCAGGTGTCCCATTGCTGCCTGGCGAAGGCGACCGGGTGGCGTCGTATCAGCTCCGCGCCCTCGTCGACGTACATCAGCCACTGGTACCAGAACGCACGTGCCTGTGGGAAGTCGGGCATCACAAAGCGTCCGCGCGGCTGATACGCCAGGGCGAGCGCGGCGATGGCACTGACCCGTTCAGGCGCGAGCGCAGCGAGGGTGTAAGCGACGCGGGCGCCCCAGTCGTGGCCCACGATCGCGAACCGACGCAAGCCGAGGGCGTCGGCGAGATCGAGCGTGTCTCGAGCCAACGCGACAGCATGCCCGTCGCGAGGTGTCGTCGGTGACCGGAAGGCGGTGCTGGCGGTCCCTCGGTTATCCGGCGTGATCACTCGCCAACCAGACTTACCAAGTCCGTCCGCCACCTCCCGCCACCCCCGGGCGGTGTCCGGCCAACCGTGGATCAGGACGACCGGCGGGCCGGTCTCGTCACCGACCTCGCTGTAGGCGATGTCGAGAACATCGCTTTGGACCGACATCACGCTGTTTTGCCTCCCTTGTGGTCGATTGCCAGGCCTTGCGCAACCGCGACCCCGAGGGCCGTGTAGCCCACCGGGGCAGTCTCCACCTTTGCGAATGCCCAGCGCCAACAGGAGGGGGCCCCGCCACCGACTGATCATGGCCGGAGCATCCGTCCTGGCCGTGCGCCGGTGACGATGCCGTCGCGGAGCACGGTCCGCCCGGCGACCAGCACCCGGTGGATGCCGGTTGGCGGCAGCAGCGGCTCGGCGTAGGTCGCGCGGTCCCCGACCGTCTCGGGGTCGAAGACCACCAGGTCGGCGTGGGCGCCGTCGTACAGCACGCCCCTGCCGGTCAGCCCGAATCGGGCGGCGGCCAGCCCCGTCATCCGGTGCACCGCGGTCTCGACGCTCATCAGCCCCAGGTCCCTCGCGTAGTGCCCGAGGACCCTCGGGAAGGTGCCCGCCCAGCGCGGATGCGGCAGGCCCGGCTTTGGCACGCCGTCCGAGCCGATCATGGTGAACGGGCTGGCCAGCACGCGCCGTACGTCGTCCTCCCGCATGGAGTGGCTGATGATCGTGACCTCGCCGGCCTCGGCGATCAGCAGCTCGGCGACCAGAT
>JAOPYO010000410.1 GCA_025964575.1 Actinomycetes bacterium | reverse complement strand
CCGTGCTGCGGGTCGCGGGGGCGCACTCCCTGCCACTCCCGCTCGCCGAGACCGGCCTGGCGGGCTGGCTGCTGACCGCGGCCGGAGCCGAGGTGCCATCGGAGCCGCTCACGGTCGTGCCCGGGCGCCCGGACGACACGCTGCGCCTGTCCGGCGGACGGCTGTACGGCACCGCCCACCGCGTGCCATGGGCGCGAGCGGCCGGATCGATCGTGGCGTTGCTGCCCTCGGAACCGCCCGCTTCCCAGGAGCCACCGCCGGGGGATGCCTGGAGCGTCGTGGCAGTCCAAGGCGACGCCGCGACCGTCACACCGATGACCAACCTCGCCGGCGAACCACGCGACACGGTGGCCTTCGAGGGCGTGACCCCGCAGATACTGGTCCCGTCCACGATCGACGGGGAGGCCCTGCTGTATCGCGGAGCGCTCACCAAGGCGGTCCTGATGGCCGGCGCCCTGCAACGGGTCTGCGAACTGACCGTGGGCTACACCCGGGAACGCGAGCAGTTCGGCCGGCCGCTCGCACGGTTCCAGGCCGTACAGCACCACATCGTCACGGTGGTCCAGGAGACCGCCGCCGTCGGTGTGGCCGCCACCGCCGCGGCCCGCCGCGCCCAGCACGGCGACGCCCGCGTCGAGATCGCCGCCGCGAAGCTGCTCGCGAACCTCTCGGTGCACAGCGCAGGCCGGTCCGCTCACCAGGCGCACGGAGCCATGGGCGTGACCCAGGAGTATCCGCTGCACCACGCCACCCGGCGGCTGCGCGCCTGGCGGTGCGAGTACGGCGACGAACGGGAATGGAGCACGCATCTCGGCCGCACGGCCGAGGACGTCGGCGCCGATGGCCTGTATCCGCTCATCACCGCCGGATCGGCGCTCCTCGCACGTTGACGCCCTGCCGGGAGTGGGTTGGTAGGACCTGGCCGGGCCCTGTTGCGGCTAGGCGGCGGGTACCACCGACGCGCTCACCTTCTGACTCATGGTTCACCTTCGAGGTGACCCGCTAGGGCGGCGGCCGGGTAGAACTGCTGGGCCCAGCGGCGGAGCTTGCGGAAGCCGGCGGCCTCCGACGTGGCGAGGCCGGGTGGCTCCAGAAACTTCTGATGGTTCCAAATCTTGATGTCGTCGGGGAGTGCGGCCTTGGCCTGGGCGATCCGCTGCTCGTAGTTGCCCGGTACGGCGTCCGCCTCGACCCGGTCCGCCCAGTAGGTCGCGAAGATCTCCGATTGGTCGTCGTCCACGGGTGTCGTGCAGATCGCGATCACCCGGATCCCCTCTTTGAGCTGTTCGGCGTTGAAGCTCACGCCGAGCCCCGACCAGAGGATGACCAGTGTGTTCAGGGTGTCCCGGCCTTCCGGATCCCGACCGGGGTCGGCGGCCCACCTGCGTCCGAACCCGACCCGTGCGTACCAGGTCGCCCCGTCGGCCCGCTCGGCCAGCACCACCGGACTGATCGGCGTCCGGTGCACGAACCGGAAGTGATGAGGATCCACCGCGTTCTCCGCGACGACCTGCGGATGCACCTGAAGGTCGGTGAAGTGCTCGCGCCCGACGGGAAACGCTGGATGGAAGTCGCGCTCGGAGACGTGTTCCCCCATGTCGGCCAGCGCGTCGGGCACGTCCCACGTGGGTTTGCCGCCTGCGGCGTCATGCCAGAGGTACACGCACTCGTTGCGCTCGACGACTGTCCAGGCCCGTACGTGACGCGCCTTGTTTGTACGCTCCTGGTACGGGATATGGGTGTTGTTCCCGTCCGGACCCCATACCCAGCCGTGGAAGGGGCACTGGATGCCGCCCTCCACCACGCAACCGCCGTACGCCAGGTTGGCACCGAGATGCTGACAGTAGGCGTCGTGGATGCGCAGGGCCCCGTCCAGTCCCCGGTAGGCGACCAGGTCCTCGCCGAAGTACCGCAGAGGCACCACGTCGCCGATCCCGATGTCCGCCGACCAGGCGACCTGGAACCATCCGGTCGGCTTCATGCTCAGCTGCGTCCGCATCGCGGGGAGTCTCCCTGTCATTCCATGTTTCGATAGCGGTCCCGGAGCAACCGCCTGTAAAACCGTCCAGCTTACATAATCAGTATTTTTAGTTATATCTTTCAAGTGTTTGGATGCGATCGAGGAGGACGGATGACTTCAGCGGACCGCTTGCTGCGCGAGCGGACGGTCTGGGGGCTGGTCGAACGGCGTGCCGCGCTGACGCCGGACCGGCCCGCCCTGTACGACGAGCACAGGGCCCAACTGTCCTTCGCCGAGTTGCGGGACCGGGCGCTGCGTACGGCGGCATACCTGCACTCCCTCGGGATCGGCCCGGGGTCGCGGGTGGCGTGGCAGCTGCCCACCCGGATCAGCACCGCCCTGACGATGCTCGCGCTGGCCCGGCTGGGGGCGTTCCAGGCGCCGCTGATCCATCTCTACCGCGAGCACGAATTGTCGGTGCTGCTGCCTGCCGCCAAGGTGGACCATTTCCTCGTGCCCGGCACCTGGCGCGGCTTCGACTACGTCGAGCTCGCGGCCCGGAGCCGCACTCCGGTCCAGCCGGTCGTCGTCGGTCCGGAAGGGCTCGAAGCGCCGGTGGGCGAGCTGCCGCCGCCCCCGGCGGATCCCGACGAACCCCGTTGGGCGTACGCGACCTCCGGCTCATCGGGGGCCCCGAAGGCCGCCACGCACAGCGACAGTGGCCTGCTCACCTCGGCCTACGGGTTCACCCTGCACGGCAGGCTGGGCGAACAGGACGACGAGGTCGGCGCGATCCCGTTCCCCATGGGTCATGTCGGCGGCATCCTGTATCTGTCCACGATGCTGATCGGCGGCTTCCCGGCCGTCATCGTCGAGGCCTTCGATCCCGCGACCTCCACTGAGCTGTTCCGCAGGCACCGGGTCACCGTCGCGGGCGGCAGCCCGGTGTTCTACCAGGCCATCCTGGAACAGCAGCGCAAGTCCGCGGAGCCTGTGCTGCCGACCCTGCGGCTGCTCAAGGGCGGCGGCGCGCCCCTCACCGCGACGCTCTACCGTGTGATCCGCAAGGAACTCGGGGTGCAGGTGGCACACGACTACGGGATGACCGAGGCGCCGCTGATGGCCGTCGGGGACCCTGCCGACCCGGACGAGGTGCTTGCCGAGACCGACGGGCGGATCATCCCCGGCGTCCAGGTCCGCACTATCGGCGCGGACGGCCTGCCGACGCTCCCCGGCGCGGAGGGCGAGCTTCAGCTGCTCGGCATGTCCGTCACCCAGGGCTATACCGATCCGGCGCTGAACGCGGAGGCCTTCACCGACGACGGCTGGTTCCGGACCGGCGACCTCGGCCGGGTCGGTCCGGCCGGGCACGTCACCGTGACCGGCCGGCTCAAGGACCTGATCATCCGTAACGGCGAAAACATCTCGCCGCTGGAACTCGAGGAGGCGCTGCAGTCTCATCCGGAGATCGCCGAGGTCGTCGTGATCGGGCTGCCGGACGCCAAGCGCGGCGAGCGGGCCTGTGCTGTCGTACGGCTGCACGATGAGGGCAGCACACTGACCCTCGACGACGTCCGGGACCATCTACGCGCCACCGGGCTGATGACGCAGAAGTTCCCCGAGCAGCTGGAGATCCTGCCCGAGATTCCCCGGGCCGGCCTCGGCAAGGCCGCCAAGGCCGAACTCCGGGCGCGCTTCAGCACGACCGGGGCCGACCATTCCGAGCAGCTGTTGGGAGAGCGCTTGTGACCCGTGACGCCTGGACCCAGCACCGTGAAGACCTGCGGTGATGATGATCCGGGTGGCCGTGGGTACCCGGCCTGCAGAGGTCAGTGAGCTGATCGGGCAAGATCACGGCGGGAGGGGATGGGACGGCAGGTCAGCGGGAGCGGAACCGCTCGATGGTCTTGCGGATGTCGTCGGTGCCGAACGACTCGCCCTCCGCGGCCAGGGCGAACGGCAGCACCAGGCCGGCGGCCTGCTGTAGGTGGAGGTTCAGGGCGCGCTTGGTCTCCTGTACGGCCTGCGGCGGCTGGGCGGCGATGCGTTGGGCCAGCGCCCGGGCCTCGTCGGCGAGCCGGTCGGCGGGCACCATCCGGTTCGCCAGGCCGAGGGAGACCGCCTCGGCGGCCGGGATACGGTCACCGGTGAACAGATACTCCTTGGCCTTGAGGATGCTCATCATGAGCGGCCAGGACATGGCGCCGCCGTCGCCCGCGACCAGGCCGATGCTGACGTGCGTGTCGGCCAGGTAGGCGTCCTCCG
>JAOPYO010000380.1 GCA_025964575.1 Actinomycetes bacterium | reverse complement strand
TCTGGTTGAGCAATATGAAGTTGTGTGAGGGTGCCCGTGGAACGGCCCTAGTGGGCCACGTGTCCGCTGCACCCCTCTGGTTGAGCAATATGAAGTTGTAGGCGCGACTTTACATCATCTGACCGGTGACTTGATGGACCGGTCCCAGCCCTTGAGGACAGGTTCGCGCGGCGTGCGTGCGCCATAGGGCTGGCCACCAGGCCACCGTGATGGTTCACTTTCATGATCCCCGCTCGACCCCCCTGTCCCACGGGAGTCTCAAACCACATGCCCCTCGCCCGAAACGCTCTGTCTGGAGCGTTCGCCGCAGCCCTCACCATCACCCTCATCCCCGCCGCCATCCCCACCGCGTCCGCGAGCACCGCGGGCTGGCGGGTCGTTCAGTCCACCGCCAACCGTCATGTCACCGCGATCTCGGCCGTCAGCGCGAAGAACGCCTGGGCGGTCGGCTACACCGGTGACGCCACACAACCGCTCGTCCAGCACTGGAACGGCTCGAGCTGGAAGGCGGTCGCATTCCCCAAGACGTCACCACGGATCATCCCGGAGACGGTCAGCGCGACCTCCTCCACGAACGTCTGGGTCGGCGCGAGCGCCCTTCCGGACAAGTCCTACGTCCTGCACTGGAACGGCAAGGCCTGGAAGGTGGCGTGGAAACGCACGGTGCCCGCCGACTTCCCCGTCGTGCCCTCCGTGCTCGCCCTGAGCTCCAAGAACGTCTGGAGCGTGGTCGCGTCCGACGAGCGGCACACCCAGGTGCGCCACTTCAACGGGCACACCTGGGCAACGGTGAAGACCCCCGCGAAGCTCGACGTGATGAGCGCCGTGTCGTCCCGAAACATCTGGGCGGCCGGCGAGCTGAACGGAAAGCCCTGCATCCTGCGCTGGAACGGCAAGGCCTGGAAGGTGCAGGCCAAGCCGTCCACCCCGTCGGGACGGAGCTTCAGTGGCCTGTCCGCGCGGAATTCCAAGGACGTGTGGGTGGTCGGCGGCGCCTTCTCCCCACCCACGAAGAAGAACACCGCAGTGGCCCTGCACTGGGACGGCGTACGGTGGCGTGACCACAGCCCCAAGGGGATCGCCACGGATCTGATCTCGGTCGCCCCGGATGGTCACGGTGGCATCTGGGCATCGGGCACCGACGGCCGTCTGCACCACTTTGTTTTCAGCAAGCACGGCCTTTTCAGCAAGCACGGCCTTTTCGGCGAGCAGAGCACGAGCGGTACGTGGACCAGCGTCGCCGCCCCCGCGCCTAAGGGGTCCATCGCCCAGGTGAACGCGCTGATCCCGATCCCGCACAGGGCCTCCCTCTGGGGAGTCGAGACCCTGGACAACGATTACGGACCGCAGCGCGGCCCGATCCTCCGCCTTGGCAGCTGACTGACCTGACGTTCACCTGCCGCGGCCCGAGCATGGGCTGCGGCAGGTGTTCTGGCTTCGAGAAAACGCTGCTCAGCCGAGTTTGGAAACACGAGTACGAGTTCTTGCCCACCCGTACAAGAGTGATCGAGAGCGGTCATGCAAAACTGCCGCATGACTGACACGCAGGTTCTTGTCGCGTCCAACCGCGGTCCGGTGTCTTTCTCACTGTCCGACGACGGTGCGCTGACGATGCGCCGCGGCGGCGGCGGGCTGGTATCCGGGCTGGCCTCGGTGGCCAGTGAAACCGATGTGATCTGGGTGTGTGCGGCGCTGTCGGAGGCGGACCGCACGGCCGTACGGCTGGCGCCCGATGGCCGCTTGGACCACGCGGGCTACGACATCGGCGGTGCCTCGGTACGGATGCTGGACATTCCGGAGGCGACCTTCCAGCGGGCCTACAACGCGGTCGCCAACTCGACGTTGTGGTTCGTCCACCATCTGCTGTACGACACTCCCAACGTGCCGTTCTTCGACGCCCGCTCGCGCCGCGACTGGCAGTCGTACGAGGCGTACAACGCGGCCTTCGCCGATGCGCTCGGCCACGACGCGGCACCGGGGGCCAAGGTGGCGATCCAGGACTACCACCTGTCGCTGGCACCGCAGATGCTTCGGGAGAGACGACCGGATCTGAAGATCGCGCACTTCTCGCACACGCCATGGGCGCCCCCGGAGTACTACCGGCTGTTGCCCGACGACATCGGCGTGCAGGTGCTGGAGGGCATCCTCGGCGCCGATCATGCCGGATTCCTGGCCGAGCGCTGGGCCAAGGCGTTCCTCGACTGCTGTGAAACCTTCCTGTCCGCCAAGGTCGACCGGCTCGCGAACTCGGTCACCCACCAGGGCAGGGTCACCAAGATCGGGGTACACGGGCTGGGCGTCGACGGCCCCGAGCTGCGGGCCAGAGCCGCGGAGCCGGACGTGATCGCCCGCAAGCAGGCGCTGCGCGAACAGGTGGGTGACCGGCAGCTGATCGTGCGGATCGACCGGACCGAACTGTCCAAGAACATCGTGCGAGGTCTGGCCGCCTACTGGGAGCTGCTGGTCAACCATCCGGAATGGCGTGAGCGGGTGGTGCACCTGGCCTTCGCCTACCCGTCCCGGCAGGATCTGCAGGAGTACCGCGACTACACCGTCGCGGTACAGCGGATCGCCGCCGAGATCAACGACGAGTTCGCCACCCCGGGCTGGCAGCCCTTGATCCTTCAGGTCGACGACGACTATCCACGTTCCCTGGCCGCCTATTGCCTGGCCGATGTCCTCCTGGTCAACCCGATCCGGGACGGCATGAACCTGGTCGCCAAGGAGGGGCCGGTGCTCTCCGAGCATGGTTGCGCGCTCGTCCTCTCCCGAGAGGCGGGCGCTGCCGCGGAGTTGGACGAGGACGCTCTGATGATCAACCCGTACGACGTCTCACAGACCGCCGAGACGCTGCACCAGGCGCTGCTGACACCACGGGACGAGCGGGCGGCCCGCTGCGAGCGGCTCGTCGAGGCCGCCACCGCGCTACCGCCGCAGCAGTGGTTCGCCGACCAGATCGCCGACCTGGACTAGCGCCACGGGGTTGGGCTCCCGCCTGCGGTCCCAGCGGTCCCGTACGGCGCGTTTGCTCGCCACGAGCTTGCGATCGGCGGTGACGCGAGCGAACGTGGCGAGGTGCGCGGCCGGCGGGCGCGGTGCTCCGGTCAGCTCATAACCGTGGTCCTGGAGCCGCCGGCCCATCACGGTCTCGGCGAGCGCGATCTCCCAGGGCTCCAGGCGGGCGTTCCACGAGCCGACGCGGCTGGAATTGACCGCGGCCTTGGTGCGCTGGTGCCACCTCTTCTGCGGCGGTACGGCGCTACCGGCGATCCGCTGGGGCTGGGTCATCTGCGAGTCGTAGTCCTCCCCCAGGAAGGCGCACAGTCGGCGCAACTCCCCGGCCGGGTTGTCGACGAGGTGCTCGTACTGCAACTGGTAGTAGGAGTCCGGGCCGAGCCGGGCGGCCGCCCGGCGGCCCAGGTCGATCGCCTGCGTCCACGTGGCGGTCGCGTGGAAGGCATCCCGTTTGTACCAGGACATCTCCTTGAGAGAGGCGACGCAGTCCCTGCCGTCCCGGATCAGATGCACCACCTGCGCGTCCGGGAAGAGCCGCAGCAGCCCGTCCAGGTGCTGGATGTAGGTGGGTCGCTTGTCCCCCCACCGGGGCTTGCCGAAGCGGCGGGCGTAGGCCTGGAAGACGGCGCCGAGGGCCGCACCGAGCGTTGGCGGGCCTGTAACGATCGCCTCGGTGACCAGCTCGGGGTCGAGGCCGAGGTCGTGGAACTTCGTCTCCCGGCGGCCGACGATCCACTCCGCCAGGGCTCTCCGCTTGGCGGGGTCCTCCAGATCACCGAAGTCCCGCCGCCGTTCGTAGGCGGTCACCACGAAACGGGTCTCAGGGGGGATGGCGATCCTCGGATGGGAGTGCAGCATCAGCTGCAACATTGTCGTACCCGAACGCGGGCAGCCCACGACGAAGATCGGTCGATCACTGTTAGCGGCCATGCCGACGATGGTCGGCGCTCAGGACGAGCGACGTCTTAGAACTGCCTACAGACTTGCTCATTCCTGACCGGCTGCTGACCTGCGCTTGCGCAGGTCAGCAGCCGGTGCCTAGGAATACGACTCGCCCAGGGTCTGCCGAACCTGCTTGCGCGCCTCATGGATCCTGGACTTGACCGTGCCCAGCGGCAGGCCGAGCTGATCGGCGATCTCGGAGTACTCCAGTTGCGAGACGTCCCGCAGCACGAGTGCCTGGATCAGATCCGGCTTACGCGCCTCCAGGTCCTCCATCGCGTCGAGGATGTCCACCCGCGACCCGGCGATCACGCTCGTCCGGCGCGGGTCGGGGCGCTGCTGAGGCAACTCCCCCGCCTGCTCCACCGAGCGTCGCTTGAGCGACCGGTAGGTCGATCGGGAGGAGTTGGCCACCACCACGTGCAACCAGGTGCTGAACCGTGAGCGGCCCTCGAACCGGTGGATGTTGCGTGCCACCTGGAGCAGCGCGTCCTGGCAGGCCTCCTCGGCGTCCTGCCTGCAAGGCAGGAACCTTGAGGCATGCCGCAGCACGTCAGGCTCGATCTTCCGGAGCAACCCGTTCAGGGCAGTTTGGTCCCCTCGTGACGCCTTCAGGGCCAGTTCCTCGGTCTCTTCGTTGAACGCCATGCCGCCTCGCCCTCACACACACACCCCGTTGTTGGGCATGATACGGGTGTGTCCATCCCATCATCAGTCGGTCGCTATCGAATAGATCGTGTCTTGGGCTCCGGGGCGTTCGCCTCGGTCTGGCTCGCGCACGACGAAGTCCTCGAGGCGCCGGTGGCGATCAAAGTGCTGGCCGGTAGCCTCCTGGATGACCTGGACGTACGTAATCGCTTCCTGGAGGAGGCCCGCATCCTGCGGCGGGCCGACTCTGAGCGGCTCGTACGGGTCCATGACATCGGTGAACTGACCGACGGCCGCCCGTACTTCGTCATGTCCTACGCGGACCGCGGCACGCTCGCCGAACGGATGCGAGAACGGCCACTTCCGGTCAGCGAAGCCATTGCGATAGCCGAGGAGATCGCCTATGGCGTCGAGGTCATCAACCGGCTGGGCGTCATCCACCGAGACCTCAAGCCCTCCAACGTGCTGTTCCAGACCGCATCCGACGGGACCGAACGGCTGCTCATCGCGGACCTGGGCCTGGCCAAGGCGCTGGCGCACGCCTCCGGTGCCTTCACCCTGCCGGTCGGAACTCCCGGATACATGTCGCCCGAGCAGGCCAAGTTCGGCGGCGGACTGGACGTCCGGGCCGACGTATACGGTCTGGGCGCGCTGACCTTCCATCTGCTCACCGGACGGCCGCCCGGGCCGGCCCCCGTGAAGATCACCCCGAGTCAGCTGAAGCCGGAGCTGGGCCCCGCGTTCGACGAGATCATCCTCCGTGCTCTGGAGGCGGACCGGGAGAAGCGCTGGCCGACGGCGGAGGCCTTCGCACAGGCACTCTCCACGCTCAGGCCCACGGAGGCACCCCGGCCGGGCGAGGGCCCGCCGTACCCCTCCCACGGACCGGCGGACGACGCCACCCGGGTGGAGGGCACGCCCATGGTTCCGCCCGGCACGCCACCGAGCCATTCCTATGAGTCCGCCGGCCCCACGGGCCCGGACCGGGACATCCCGTTCGGCGCGCGAACACCGCCGGCTCCGATGACCGCCGCCGACGTGCCACAGGTTCAGGGCCCGGTGCCGGAGCGTCCCGCGCCGCAGGCCGAACCCGAGGAGGACGCCACCCAGGCCATCCAACGCCCTGGGTACGACCAGCAGGCGGGCGGCCCGGGCCGGCCGCCCGGCGGGCCACCACCCCAGGCGTACGGCCAGCCGCCGACGCCCGGATCGCCCGATGACATCAGGACAGCGGAGGTACGCGTACCGCCGGGCTTCCGTGAGCCCCAGCGACCACCACCCGATGACGCCCGCACCAGGCTCGACCCGGGGACGAACCCCGACGACATGCGCACCACGCCTGGCGGGGAGGACGGCAAAACGGCGATCTTCTCTCCGGGGCAACTCCCCGGCGGCCAGGGAGGGCCGGCCCGCTTCCCCCAGGACAGCGAGCGCACCGCTGCCGATGGTCCGCCAGGGCCTTCCGACGCGACCCCGTACATCGGCAGCAGGCTGCCTCCCGGCGGCCCGCCCCACGGCGGGCTCCAGCACGGCGGGCCGCCCTACGGCGGGCCTCCGCCTGGCGGACGGCCACCTGGTGGAGGGCCCCCCGTCGGAGGGGGCACCGGCGGCAAGCGGAAAAAGCTGATCATTCCCATCGGCATCGCGATCGGCGTCCTGGCGATCGCCAGCATCGCCGGCCTGCTGATCGGCACCCTCTTCTCCGGCAACGGCAAGAAGCCTGGCACCAAGACGCCGACCCCGGATCCGAACTCCGTCACCGTCACCGATACCTCCGGCCGGATCACCGTGACAGTGCCCAAGGAGTGGCCGAAGGGGCCGGAGCCGACCTGGCTGCCGTCCAGTGTTGGGTTGGCCGACACGAAGCAGGAGCCGGTTCTGCGCGCCACCCCGAGCGTCCCGCAGTTCCGCAACGCCGGGACGGCCCCAGGGGTCTTCGTCGGGCTGACCACCGATGTCGCCGCAGGGAAGCTGCCGCCGGTCAGGGCCGCCTCCCACCCCCAGTGCACCAAGGGGCAACCGGAGCCGTACAACCGCGGCACGCTGAAGGGCACGGTCACCCACTACACCGCCTGCAAGACCGGCACGCCGTCGGTCACCGAGGTCGGGCTGACCGACACCGGCGGCAAGTTCGGCGTCTGGATCCGGATCAGGCAGACCGACGCCACCGATCGCACCAAGAAGATCCTCGACAGCCTGGTGATCAAGTAGCCCGCCGAGCCGAGTGAGAGTGATCCGTCACGAATCATGTCCGGGCCGTCCGGCCGATCGGGAACTGCTCGCCCTGCTGCTGGATCCGGGTACGGCCGGTACCGACCCGATCGAGCCGGCGGGCACATATCCCGCTCGGGCGGAGTCGGTGTGGGATCGCCCACAACCTGGAGACAGGTCGTTAGCGCAGGTCGAGCCCGACGGGCAGACATCTGTGATCATCCCCAGCTGGCCGGACCGTGCCCGAATACACGGAGGATCCCAGAGACGCATGCGTCCCATGGCACAATGAGGCCCCGCGTGGCAGGCGGCCCGGGTGTGGTCACAGCAGACGATGCTTGAGACGCTTCGACCGCAGCCCATGAGGCGGTGAGGAGGTTGGGCCCATGTCCAGTGCCGGCTTTCACCGCCCCCGACGGGCCCGCTCCTCCAGCGCCGATTTCTACGCCCGCAGCATCCAGGGCATCCGGGCGGCCGCGGGGGCACTCGCGGGTCTGGCGATCCTTACCGCCGCCTCCATCCCCCTCACGGGCAATTCCGCGCAGTCGGCGACACAGGCGGCCCAGGCCGCCCATGCCGTTCCCGCCGTGGCCGCGGATGGGATTCGCGCCAGCCAATGGTGGCTGAACGCAGTCCACGGACCCGGCGCCTGGAAGTGGACCAGGGGTGCCCAAATAACGGTCGCCGTGCTGGACACCGGGGTTGACGGCCACCACCCCGACCTGACGGGTCAGGTCATCCAGGGTCCGGACTACACCACCGGAGGCCGCGCCCTCGGCGACAAGTTCTGGGGCCGCCACGGCACCCTGATGGCCAGCATCATCTCCGGGCACGGCCACGGGCCGGGCAAGGCCTCCGGGGTGATGGGGATAGCGCCCCAGGCCAAGATCCTCTCGATCCGGGTCACGTGGGAGAACGAGGATCCGATCCGGAAGAACCACGCCGCGGTCGTCCAGAACAACAACTCCATCGCCAAGGGGATCTGATACGCGGTCGACCACGGCGCGGACGTCATCAACATGTCGCTCGGCGGTGGCAGGTCCCTCTATGACGGCAACCCCGTGGACGAGGAGGCGGTGAAATACGCCCTGAGCAAGAACGTCGTCCTCGTGGCCTCGATGGGCAACGACGGCGCCGGGGCCAACGCCAAGAATTTTCCCGCCGCCTATCCAGGGGTCATCGCGGTCGGCGCCGTCGACCGGAGTTTCAAGCCGTGGAAGGGTTCCAACCATCGCGACTATGTCTCCGTGGCGGCCCCGGGCAAGGACATCGTGGGTGCGGACGACCTGGGCACGCACTACTCGACCGGCATCGGCACCAGCCCGTCCTCGGCCATGGTCGCCGGGGTCGCGGCACTCATCAAGTCCCGCTATCCCAAGCTCACCACCGACCTGGTGAAGCAGGCCATCGAGAAGGGCGCCACGCACAAACCGGCGAGCGGCCGGAACATCTGGGTGGGCGCAGGTGTCCTCGACGCCAGGGCCGCCCTCGTCGCGGCACACCGCATCAATAAGTCCGAGAATGGCGGGCTGCCGTCCCACACCCCGCCCCCGGTGCCACCCAAGGCCTCCCCGTCGGTCGTGGACAAGCCACTGAACCTGCTGCTCATCGTGATTCTGGGCGGTGGCGGCGGCTTGGTGCTGGTCGGGCTGGTGCTGGGCTGGCTACAGCGCCGTCGGCCCGGAGACGAGCCTGAGCCGATCGCGGACGAGCCACGGCGGCCGGTCGAGGCCTTCGCCGGCCTCCCGCCCGAGGCGGAGCCACGGGAGGCCGCCCAGATGTACGCGGCGCCGGTGGGCGTCGCGACCTGGCAGAGCGTCCCCCAACCGCCCCCACCGCAGAACGGCGCAGATCGGTTCGACCCTGGTGCGCTTCAGCCGTACGAGGTGCCGGTTTCCATGGCCCACAACGGCAACGGCAACGGTCACCGCTCGAACGGCCGCGTGGACGACTTCCGGATCGAGGACTTCCGCGTCGGGCTGCCCACCGACGAGGCCGCCGTCCCGCCGCGCGACGATCTCCGGATCGGCGATGGCCGGGACGTCTCCCCTGAGTTCGCCAGCGACCCGCTGAGCGGCGACCTGGGGTCGATGCCCGAGTCGACGACGGACACCCCGTTGGCCGACGAAAGCTGGCAGAGCCTGCTCAACGGCCGCGACCAAGCGGGAATCGACAACGGTCGCGACCAGGCGAAGGTCGACGCCGTGGACGCGCAGGCGGACGACCTCTCGCAGGACGACCTGCCGACGAACATCTTCCCGGCCGTAGATCCGTTGAACGATCCACTGACCGGCCCGTTGAACGACCCGCTCAACGATCCGCTGACCGGCCCGTTCAACGCGCCTCGCGAGGAGCGGCCGGAGAGGCCCGGTGAGGGTCCGTTCGGTGGCACCGGGAATGCCTCGTTGACCGACCCCCTGAACGGTCCTCCGAGCGGCCCGTTGAACAGGCCCCTGGGCGGGCCGCCCAATGACCCCCTGAGCGGCCCCCTGGGCGGCCCGCCGAACGTGCCCCGTGCGCAGCGGCCGGAGGGGACTGGCAATGCTCCGTTCGGTGGAACCGGAAGCGCCCCGTCGAACGATGAGTCGGACGAGTCGTTCGGGCGGCCGGCCCGGCCGAGAGCCCCAGAGGATCACCCTTTCGGCGGCCCCGCGCAGCCCAAGGCCGTTGACGACGAGGATTTCCGCCCGCCTTGGTGGTAGACACCGCTACTGGCCGTGATCTTGCAGTTCGTGTCGACACGCAGAGCCTGCCCGCGCGCCTCCGGCACGACGCAAAGATCACGGCCGGGAGGTCTGTCAGTGGAGGGAGGCGGGCTCCGGGTCGGGCTGAACCTCGCCGGTCGGCTCCGCGGAGGCGCCCAGGGCGGGACCGCCGCGCAGCGGCTCCTCCTTGAGGAACCAGGAGACCGCGAACGCCACCACGAGGAACGGCACGGCATAGCGGAACACGTCCGTCAGCGCGTTACTGAAGGACGCCAGGATGCCGTCCCGGACCTGCGGGGGCAGGGCGTCGATCGCCTTGCGGGAGATCGACGAGGTCGCCGGAGCCTTCCCGCCGGGCGGCAGGTGCGATGCGATCTCGGCGCTCAGCCGGTTGTTGAAGATGGCGCCGAAGACCGCGACTCCGAAGGAGGCGCCGACCTGTCGGGCGAAGGTCACGGTGGACGTGCCGCTGCCGATGTCGCGGCGCTCGATGGTGTTCTGGACGGCCAGCACGACCGTCTGCATGACCATGCCGAGTCCGCCGCCGAGCACGAACATGTACAGGCTGGAGGAGAGTCGGCCGGTGTCCACGCCCATGGTGGAGAGCAGGTACAGACCGACGGTGGCGACCGCGGTACCGAGGATCGGGAAGAGCTTGTAGCGGCCGATCTTGCTGATGATCGATCCCGACACGATCGAGGTGAGCAGCAGGCCGCCCATGAGCGGCAGCAGCAGGAGGCCGGAGTTGCTCGCGCTCGCACCGGTCACGATCTGCAGGAACAGCGGCAGGAAGGACATGCAGCCGAACATCGCGAAGCCCACGAAGAAACTGACCCCGCTGGACGCGCTGAAGGTACGGTTGCGGAACAGCCGCAGCGGGATGATCGGCTCGGGCGCACGCACCTCGGCGAACGCGAAGAGCACGAAGAGCAGCACCCCGGCGACGCCCAGGCCGATGATCGTCGATGAGCCCCAGGCGTACTGCGTGCCGCCCCAGCTGGTCATCAGCACGATGCAGGCCACCGCGCCGGCGATCAGCACAGCGCCCAGGTAGTCGATCTTGGGCTTGCCGCCGGGCTTGTGCAGCTTGAGCCCGAAGATGGCCACGAGCAGCGCGGCTGCGCCCAGCGGCATGTTGATGTAGAAGATCCAGCGCCAGGTGAGATGGTCGGTGAAGAAGCCGCCGACGAGCGGGCCGGCGACCGAGGCCAGGCCGAAGACCGCGCCGAAAAAGCCCTGGTAGCGGCCACGGTCACGGGGCGGGACGACGTCGGCGATGATGGCCATGGCACTCAGCATGAGCCCGCCACCACCGAGCCCCTGGACGGCCCGGAAGAGGATCAGTTGCGTCATCGACTGGGCCAGTCCGCACAGGACTGATCCAACGAGGAAGACAACGATCACGAAGATGAAGATCGGCTTGCGCCCGTACTGGTCGCCGAGTTTGCCGTACAAGGGCATGGCCACGGTCGAGGCGAGCAGATACGCCGTCACGACCCAGGAGATGTGTTCCAGGCCGTGCAGATCCTTGACGATGGTGGGTAGCGCCGTTGAGACGATCATCTGGTCGAGCGCGGCCAGTAGCATGCCGAGCATGAGCCCGGACAACACGATCAGTGTCTGCCGGTGGCTCAGGATTGCCGGTGAGTCCTCGGTTTTCGGGGTCACCGACGGGGGGGTCTGGTTGCTCATCGATTCCCTCGTGCGCATAACTGCGTGTACCGTGCATGTATAGCGGTCATATGTACCGTACATCTGTATTGTGCAAGCATCAAACAGGAGGCCCGGATGGAGACGAACGATGTCTCCGCTGACCCGTTCGACCCGGTTCTCGTCGAGATCGGGCTAGCGGTCTTTCACCTGCGACGGGTATGGGCCAAGCCTGACCTGATGCGCAAGATCCGGGAGCAGACGGAGGGTTCCCGGCCGCTGCAGATGTCGAACCTGATGGTGGTGCACGCGGTCGCCGGTCTGAGCGCCGATCCGTCCTGTACGAGCACGGATGAGGTGACCGTGGGCGCGGTCGCCGACCGATTGGAGATCGACCCTTCGACCGCGAGCCGCCTGGTCGGTCATGCCATCGACGCCGGCCTGGTCTCCCGCCGCCCCTCACCGGTCGACGCGCGCCGGGCCAATCTGCAGTTGACCGATGCCGGCCGGCGGGTACGGCAGGTGGCCCATCGCTTCCGGATGGCCTATCTGGCCGAGATCACAGCGGACTGGACCGAAGAGGAACGAGTCCAGTTCGCCCTGCTGCTCAAGCGGTTCACCCACGCGGCAGCCCAGGCCCCGATGGACCCGGACGGCATCGTCAAGATCTTCGAAGAGGCCGAAGCCGCCGACTAGGGCACCCGCTAGCCCCACCAGAACGCGGCGGCGATGATGCAGTACAACACGATCAGCGTGGCGCCCTCGAGCCAGTTCGACTCGCCGTCCAGCACCACCACCACGGTCACCAGCACGGCCAGGATCAGCACCGCGATGAGCAGCGGCGACAGGACCAGGGTGAAGGACGCGCCGACCAGCGGTGACAGCAGCACCAGCGCGGGCGTGACCACGAGCGCGATCTGCAGTGGGCTCTGCAGGATCACCTGCAGGGCGTAGTCGGACTGGTTCCTGGCGGCCAGCTGGATGCCGACCACGTTCTCCACCGCGTTGCCGGCGATGGCGACGATCACCAGACCGGCGAACGCCTGCGAGATGCCCATGGCGTCCATCGCCGGGGTGAGGCCCCCGACGAACCAGTCGGAGACGAATGCGGCACCGATGCCCGTGATGGCCAGCATGCCGATCGCGACCGCCAGCGGCCAGTTCGGTCCGTGGAGCCCCTCGGCGGCCGATGCGGCCTCGGTGGCAGGCGTCTCCTCGGCGGGCTCCTCAGTGGCCTTCTGCCGCTTCAGGGCCCCCGGCAGCGAGGCGACGAACAACCCGAGCAGCAGCAGCGACACCACGATCGACAGAGCGCGCTCATGCTCCCGGGCCGGGGTGTGCAGCGCGAACGTGAGTGCGGGCACGACCAGCGCCGCGACCGACAGCACCAGCAGCATGGCGATGGTGCGGGCTGCGCTCTTCTGAAACTTCTGGGTGCCGTTCTTGATGCCGCCGACGAGGAAGGCCAGTCCCAGGACGAGCAGCAGGTTGGCCAGGATGGAGCCGACCAGCGAGGCCGTCGCGACGTCGTACAGCTTCGCTTTCAGAGCGAACAGCACGACGAACAGCTCGGGCAGATTGCCCAGCGCACTCTGCACCACGCCGGTGGCCCCGGCGCCCAGCCGGTCGCCGAGTGCCTCCACGCTCCGGCCGACCAGGCTGGCCAGCAGCGCGAGCGCGAGTGCGGAGATGACGAAGGGCGCGATCGTGCCGCCCAGACTCCCGTAGTAGGTAATCCCCGCGGCCAGCGTGATGATGCCGGCCAGCCCGATCAGTCGCCAGTCAGAGCGCGTAAAACCCATGGGGAGATCATGCCGTATACACGGAACCACGTCCCGCTTTACTTGTCCCTTACCTTCGGTATCTGACCGCCGCAGGTTCACCGCCGGGCCCCTTGATGGAGACTCGCCCCAGGCGTATCGGCCCGGGCGGGGACCGGGAGCGGCGTTCCGTGAGAACACCAGAAGTCGTCGGTCGGGACGCGTAGCATGACACCGGCCGAACCCGGACGACCGGGACTAGAACCCACAAGAGGGGACCTGATGCGAGCGGCTAACGCCTCGGGAGATGGCCCTGACAATGAAGGCCCAGTAGACAATCCCAACGAGTTCCCTACCGACCTCCTGTCCGAGCGAGACCCCCAGATCCTCGCCTACGAGAGGCAGTGGTGGAAGTACGCCGGGGCCAAGGAGCAAGCCATCCGTGAGCTGTTCGACATGTCGGCGACGCGGTACTACCAACTTCTCAATGTGTTGATCGAGCGACCCGAGGCACTTGAGCACGACCCCATGCTCGTCAAGCGCCTTCTCCGGATGCGGTCCCAGCGGCAGCGGAAACGCGCCGCACGGCGATTCGGCATCCAGCCCTGACGTGGCCGACTATGGTCACATGAACCCTCACACCCCTGAAGGCGCCGAAGGGCTCGCGGCGATCCGGAAGAGTCCCGGTGACGCGCTTCTCGCCTTCGACTTCGACGGCGTTCTCGCTCCGATCGTGGACGATCCAGCGGCGGCCCGAGCCCATCCTCAGGCGGCGCCGGCGCTGGCCCGTGTGGCGCCGCTGGTGGGTGCGGTGGTCATCATCACCGGCCGACCGGCGGCCGTCGCGGTGGAGTACGGCGGCTTCGAGGGCGTCGACGGGCTCATCGTGCTCGGGCAGTACGGCCTGGAGCGCTGGGAGTCAGGAAGGCTGACCGTCCCCGAGCCGCCACCCGGGGTGGCCGAGGTGCGCGCCAAGCTGCCCCGCGTGCTGGAGGCCGCAGGCGCACCCCCGGGGGTCTTCATCGAGGACAAGGGGCATGCGCTCGCCGTCCACACCCGGCGCGCGGCCGAGCCGGAGGTCGCCCTCGGGCGGCTGCGAAGCCTCCTGGTCGCGCTCGCCGAGCGGCACGGGCTGATCGTAGAGCCCGGCAGGCTCGTGCTCGAACTCCGGCCGCCCGGGATGGACAAGGGAATCGCCCTGCGCGCCATCGTGGCCGAGCGCGGGGCGAGGTCCGTGCTGTACGCCGGCGACGATCTCGGCGATCTGCCCGCCTTCGACGCCGTGGAGGCGTTGCGGGCCGAGGGCATCCCCGGCGTCAAGGTCTGTAGCGGCTCCACCGAGGTGACCGCGGTGGCCGAGCGGGCCGATCTGATCGTCGATGGTCCCGCCGGGGTCGTGGAGTTCCTCTGTTCTCTGGCCGATTCGCTCGAAGCGTCGGTGTCCTGACCGAAAATGTGAAAGGAATTCGCTTTTCTTTTGGATCTACGTTTCGGGTCCTTTTTTCGTCATATGCGGATGAATCAGGGGGTCGCGGTCAACCTCACAGTCCAATTCCGCCAAAATGGTGCGAGCTTTGTGACTAGAGGTGACTGAGGAGCCCACGATGCTGGAAGTTGAGCCGCTGCGACGGAGCGATCCGCAGCGCCTGGGGAACTTTCGGCTGACGGGGCGGCTGGGGGCGGGCGGCCAGGGGGTCGTCTACCGGGGCGAGTCGTCCTCTGGAGAGGTGGTAGCAGTCAAGCTGCTACACGCCCGGCTCAGTGAGGAGGCCCGGACCAGGGACAACTTCACCAAGGCGTTGGCGGCCGCGCAGAGGGTGGATCCGTTCTGCACGGCTCGGATCCTGGCCGCCGACGTCGAGGGCGACGCTCCGTACATCGTCAGTGAGTACATCCAGGGGCCGTCGCTCCGGGACGCGGTGGAGATTCACGGACCACGCTCCGGCGATGTGCTCAATCGGCTGGCCATCACCACGGCGACGGCGCTCACCGCTATCCATCAGGCCGGCGTGGTGCACCGGGATTTCAAGCCGAGCAACGTCCTGCTCGGCCCCGATGGCGCGCGGGTCATCGACTTCGGAATCGCCCGGGCACTGAACGCCGAGACTTCGGCGTCCAGCGGGGTCATCGGCACTCCCGCGTACATGGCTCCCGAGCAACTGTCCGGCCACGACCTCACCGCCGCCGTCGACGTCTGGGCCTGGGGCGCCACCATGGTGTACGCCTCGTGCGCCCTGCCGCCCTTCGGCGCAGACTCCATCCCGATCGTGATCACCCGGATTCTGCACGAGGAACCCCACCTCGGAATCCTCGAGGGGCGGCTGCGGCAGCTCGTCTTCGAGTGCCTGGTCAAGGACCCGCGTGAGCGTCCGTCCTCGCAGTACGTCCTGATGCACCTGCTGGGCACCGGCGAGGGTTCGTTTCCGGCCCGGCCGCCCGTCGCCACCCGCGCGGTGGGCGCGTATCCAGGAACCGGGGGCGCCCGCACGGCCGACACCGGAACCCACCCCGCCGTTACCGGCGCCCAGCCGGGAGATGCCGGCACAACGAACCCGGGCGACATCGGAATTGAGGTGCGGATCGGCCACGGGGCCGCTCGCGCCCACGAGAGGCGGCTGGCCTGGGAGGCCAGGCGGTCCGGACGACGGACGACGATGCGCAACGTCGGATTGGGAGCAGGCTCTCTGATCGTCGCCGCCGGGGTGGCCGCGGCTGTGCTCTTCTGGTCGGACTCAGCGGGTTCCCGGCCGCAAAAAGGGCATGAGAGCAGCTCGGTGAACCCGATGTCGGTCGGTGAGATCGGTCCCGTGGATACGCCCAAGACGGGCCAGGCGATCACGGTGAACGCGACTCAGGGCGAGGTGAACGCGCTCAGGCTGGCGGCGGCGGGGGGCGGGGCTGCTGATCGGCCGTTGCGGAAGACGGGGACGCCCGCGCCCGCCGGGCAGACCTACGCCTACGCCGATTACGTGCTGACGAACACCCTCAGCAGGCCGGTCCTGCTCCCCGATCTGAGCAGCGGTCCCGCCGACCTGTTCGTGAAACGCGACGTGGTCCCCCAGACCTTGCGAACCCGGTGCATGCCGCAGGCCGGGGCGCCCAAGGACAGCTGCACGCTGACCAATGAGCAAAAGATCATTGGGCTGCTGGGGGGCTCGGCCGCACCGACCATCCAGGACGGCGACCAGTACATGCCGGCCGGCGCGTCCTACCTGATCCGGATCGAGACCACGCTGCCGGTGCGCGTGGGCCTCAAGCAGGCCGACCTCGGGCTCTACGTATGGCAGGCGCTGTACGTGCCCGACCGGGTGGCCCGCCTGATCGCCTTCCCCTGAGGGCCCTACTGACGACTCTCGCCCCGGCAGAGATATCTGCCGGGGCGAGGGGGCGCGTCCCGCGGACGGGTTCATGCCCGGATCATTCGCCGGCGTCGTCGGCGAGGATGCCGTAGAGGCGGCGGCGGGCGTCGGAGATGACGTCCAGGGCCTGGGCCTTCTGGTCCTCGGTGCCGGCCACCATGACCTGGTGGAGCGCCATGACCAGTTGGCCGACGGCCTCACGGGCGTGCGTCGCGTTCTCGCCGGCCTCCTCGGAGACCTCGTCCCACGGGGCCACCGTCTGCTGCCCGGCCTCGGCCCGGCCGGTGTCGGTCAGCGCGAACAACCGCTTGCCGGACTGCTCCTCGCTGGTGACCAGGCTCTCGTCCTCCAGTAGTTGAAGGGTGGGGTAGACCGAGCCGGGGCTGGGTCGCCAGACGCCGCCGGTGCGGCTCTCTAGCTCCTGGATCATCTCGTAGCCGTGCATGGGCCGTTCGGCCAGCAGGGCCAGGATCGCGGCCCGGACGTTGCCGCGCTTGGTGCGACGGCCACGTCCCCGGCCAGGGTGCCGGGGTCCGAACCCTGGACCCCACTGAGGTCCGAACGCGTCTCCGCGTCGCTGTGCTCGCTCCGGACTTCTGAATCGACGGTGCATCTTTGTATCCCTCCTGATGTTCACTCCCACCAAGTAGTGAGTGCTTGCGATGTATTAACGATATATCGCTAACCTGTCGTTAGCAACCCCCTTCGAGAAGGGTGGGGTCGCTCGACTCGTGGGTCACCACGGCATGGCGGTCACCGAGATGGTCTACCGGCAGCAGCATCGGCCGGTTCAGGAGGACGGGGCTACGGACCGTGTCTTCTCGTGGAATCCGGAGAGACTCAGTCAGCCGGTTAGTAGCCCAAGAACACAAAGGCCACTTCCGAGTTTTCGGAAGTGGCCTCTGACCTGGAGCCTCCGGACGGGTTCGAACCGACGACCTGCCGCTTACAAGGCGGCTGCTCTGGCCAACTGAGCTACGGAGGCGGGCTTGCGGAAATCGTAGTCGACGCCGGCCCCCGCCGCGCCTCGATAAACCCATCAGCGTGGACAAGGCCCAAGATCAACCCGGTACGACCAGCCCCGCGCCGCCGAGGGGCGCGGAGTGATCACCATCAATACCGGGTGCCGACCGGCGGCGGGATCTCGTTGAGCTCCCGGACGTCCTCGGGGGTCAGCCGCACCGCGGCGGCGCCGGCGTTCTCCTCGAGGTAGGTCAGCCGCTTGGTGCCGGGGATCGGCACGACCTGGTCGCCTTGGGCCAGCACCCAGGCCAGCGCGATCTGGCCGGGGGTGGCCCCGTGCCGATCGGCCACGGCTCTGACCCGCTCCACGATGGCGAGGTTCGCGGCCAGCGCCCCGTCGGCGAAGCGCGGCAGCCGGGACCGGAAGTCGTCGGCGCCGAACTCCGTGCTCGAGGTGTAGCGGCCGGTCAGGAAGCCCCTGCCGAGGGGGGAGTACGGGATGAACCCCACGTCGTGCGCGGCAGTCCATTCGACCACCTCGTCGTCGCGGGTCCACAGCGACAGCTCGTTCTGCACCGTCGCGACCGGGTGGATCGCGTGTGCCTTCTCAATCTCGGCCGGCCGGACGTCGGAGAGCCCGATGGCCCTTACCAGCCCTTCCTCGACGAGGGACGCCATGGCACCCCAGGTCTCCTCCAACGGCACCTTCTCGTCGACCCGGTGCAGCTGGTAGAGGTCGATGTAGTCGGTCTGGAGCCGGCGCAGCGACTCCCGCACCCCCTGGCGGATGTGCTCGGGCCGACCGTCGCGGTACATGCCGTCACGTCCCTCAGGGGGAATGACCAGGCCGACCTTGGTGGCCAGCACGACCTCGTCCCGCCTGCCCTTGAGCGCCCGGCCGACCAGTTCCTCGTTGGTGTACGGGCCGTACACGTCGGAGGTGTCGATCAAGGTCACACCCAGGTCGATGGCCCGGTGCACCACCTTGATCGACTCCGCGTCGTCCCGCTGGCCGGTCGTGTAGGCGAAGGTCATCCCCATGCAGCCCAGGCCGATCGCGCCGACCTCGAGGCCGCCGATGATACGCGTGTCCATTAAAACCCCTGGCAATCATCAGAGTTCTGTCTATATGGACACACTAACAATCAAGAACGCTGACGCGCGATCTCGTACAGTGCGATGCCGGCCGCGACCCCGGCGTTGAGCGATTCCGCGCGGCCGCCCATCGGGATGTTGACGAGCAGGTCGCAGGTGTCGGCCACCAACCGGGCGAGGCCCTTGCCCTCGGAGCCGACGACCAGCACGAACGGGCCGGTGGCGATTTCCAGATCGCCCACCGCCGTGGTGCCCCGCGCGTCCAGCCCGGCGACGAAGCAGCCGGCCTTCTGATACGCCTTGAGCGTCCGGGTCAGGTTGGTCACCTGCGCCACCGGCAGATACGCGAGAGTGCCTGCCGAGGCCTTCCATACGCCCGCGGTGACCCCGGCCGCCCGGCGCTCCGGCACGACCACGCCGGTCGCCCCGAATGCCGCTGCGGACCGTACGACCGCGCCCAGATTGCGGGGATCGGTGATCCCGTCCGCCGCGACGATCAGTGGCGCGGTACCCGGTGTTTCACCGCCACGGCCACGCCCCGCCGCCCCCGTGAGCAGATCGTCGGGGTGCGCGTAGCGATAGGGCCGTACCTTCAGCGCGATGCCCTGGTGGACGGAGCCGTCGGTGAGGCGGTCCAGCTGCGGCTTGCCCGCCTCGAGGAACGGAATCCCGCGGTCGGCGGCGATCTGGATCGCCTCGCGGATCCGCTCGTCGGAGGAGTCCGACATCACGTAGAGCGTGGAACTCGGCACTCCGGCCCGCAACGCCTCGAGGACCGGGTTTCGCCCGGCCACGACCTCCGGCGCGTCAGGCGACCGCCGCATCGGCGCGATCCCGGTCTGGCCCTCGCCCGTACGGCCCGTGTCAGGCCCTCGACCGGCTCCTCGGGCACCCGTTGCTCCGCTCCCACGGGGCGCGGCCGGTCCGGTGGTAGAGGTGCCGGTACGCGAGGCCGACTTGACCGCCCGGGCCTTCTGCCGCTTACCGTGCCAATGCCGGTCCTCGGCCTTGGGGGTGGCACCCTTCTTACTGTTCTTCGCCATCGGTCGTACGCCCTCCTGATCGGCTGGGCGGCACACTCGATGAACGCCCCAACGCTAAAACTCTACCCGGGATACGGTCGGTGCCCCGCCGTCTACGGGCGGATGAACGCTTGCACCGGACAGGCCCTAAGAGGCCGCGCACTCAGCTGGGATCCTGACGACCCAGCTGCGCTTCTATGGCGGCGAGCCGCGCCTCGATCGCGGTGAGCCGGTCGCTGAACTCGCCGAGGGGGCCGCCGCCGGACACCCTCGTCCAACGCCCCGATCTGGGTTCATCCTGAGGCCCGATCTGCTGCCGGACCTCGTCGGTGTCCACTCCGAGCTCAGCCAGCACCTCGGCTCCCGGCCCTTCTTCCTCCCGCAGCACGCCGAGCAGGATGTGCCCGCTGCCGATGTAGTCGTGGTCGAGCTGGAGCGCCTCACGCAGGGAGAACTCCAGGGCCCGCTTGGCGCCCGGCGTGAAGGGGATATGTCCGCTCGTCGTTCCCTCACCCCGTGCGACCCGCTCGTCGATCCTCTCCCGTACGGCTCCGGGGGTGACGCCCAGCGCCGACAGCACCTGGCAGGCCGCGATCCTCTCGTCCCGGACCAGGCCGAGCAGGAGATGCTCGGTGCCGATGTACGTGTGGCCGCGGGATTGCGCCTCTTGCTGGGCCAGGACGACGCTCCGCCGGGCATCATCGGTGAAGCGTTCGAACACGGGAGACCACCTCGGAATAGGGGTCGGTAAACGTGTCTCGAAAGTACGCCGTCTTGAGCACCGGGACCAGTGCACCCGTTGCGCGTAACGGCAGAGGTCAGTCGTGTTTGAGCTCCCAGCGGGGGCCGTGGGGGGTGTCCTCAACGAGGATGCCGGCGGCGGCGAGGCCGTCGCGGATGGCGTCGGCCGCCGCGAAGTCCCTGCGGGCCCGGGCGGCCTCGCGCTGTTCCAGGGCCACCGCGACCAGCGCGTCCACGACCGGACGCAGATCGTCACCGCTCTCCTGGCCCCACTGTGGCGAGAGCGGGTCGAGCCCGAGCACCTCGGTCATGGCCCGTACGTCCTCCAGCCGTGCCCGGGTGGTCTCAGTGTCTTCCCGGGCGAGGGCGCTGTTGCCCTCTCGGACAGCCTCGTGCACGACGGCCAGTGCCTGCGGCACACCCAGATCATCGTCCATCGCGGCGGTGAACGCCTCCGGCAGTTCGATATCGGCCAGCGAGGACGCTCCCGCGAAAGTCGAACCCACGACCTCGGTGGCTCGGGTGACGAAGCCCTCGATGCGCTGATAGGCGGCGACCGCCTCGGCCAGCGAGGCATCGGTGTAGTCCATGAGCGACCGATAGTTGGCGGCGGCCAGGTAATAGCGGATCTCCACCGGGCGGGCCCTCTCGAGCAGGTCCGGGAGCAGCACCACGTTGCCTATGGACTTGCTCATCTTCACACCGTCGACGGTGAGCAGCCCGTTGTGCAGCCAGTAGCGGGCGAAGCCGTCCCCTGCCGCCTGGGACTGAGCGATCTCGTTCTCGTGGTGCGGGAATATCAGGTCGACGCCGCCGCCGTGGATGTCGAACGTCTCACCCAGATATTTGGTGGCCATCGCCGAGCACTCCAGATGCCAGCCGGGCCTGCCGAGGCCCCAGGGCGTCTCCCAGGTGGGCTCTCCGGGCTTGGCGCCCTTCCACAGTGCGAAGTCGAGTGGATCTCGCTTGAGCTCCGCATTGGGGGCGTCCTTGGGATCGCGCATGTTCTCCACCTTCTGGTTGGAGAGCGCGCCATAGTGATCGGCCCAGGACTTCACGGAGAAATAGACGTCGCTGCCCGCGTTGTAGGCGTGGCCGGCCTCGATCAGCCGGCGCATCAGCACGATCATCTCCGGAATGTGCCCGGTGGCCCGCGGCTCGACGGTGGGCGGCAGGCAGCCGAGCAGGTCATAGCCATGAGTGAAGACCCGCTGATTGGCCTCCGCGACGGCGAACCACGGCACGCCGGTCTTCGCCGCCACGTCGATGATCTTGTCGTCCACATCGGTGACATTGCGGGCGAAGGTGACGTCGTAGCCGGACCGCGTCAGCCAGCGGAGCAGTATGTCGTAGATGACGCCTGAACGGAGGTGGCCGATATGCGGGGAGGCCTGCGGGGTGGCACCACAGACGTACATCCCCACACGGCCCTCACGCAGGGGCTCGAAGCGGCGGATCGTACGCGTGCTGGTGTCGTATAGGTGCAGGCTCACGTGTCAAGGTTATTGGATCGTCCCGGAGAACCCTGCCTACATTCATATTGTGAGTCGTCACCCCAGGCGAGCATCTGCCCGCACACGGCGGCGAAGGCGAGCGCGTTCGGCACCTGGCCCACGGTCGCGGCCAGCGCGACGTGCCCACCGGTGTTGCGCACGTAGACGACACCGTTGCTGACGACGACCTCGCTGATGTAGGCCCACGGCACCAGCTCACCGTCCTTGGCGATGCCGGGCAGGCAGATGGTGAAGGGCCCCAGCTCGACGGTGCCGCCCTCGGCGATCACTTTGACGTACCAGGGCACCAGCCGGCGGGTCACCTCGGCCACCACCACCTCGCCCAGGTCGCCCACGTCCGGGGTCTCCCGGCCCAGCGTCACCCCACGATCGTCCTTGTCCACCACGGTGAACCGCCACTTGGTGCGCCCCTTGCGCGAGCGCCGAAGGCCGGCCATGGTCACCGCGCTCACGTCGTCCCAGGCATAGACCTCCGGCGGATTCGCCGTCCGCACAAAACCGTGTTCGTAGAGATAGACGCCCCGGCCGCGGAGTCCTGTCTGACTCAGAATCCACCCTGCGCCGCCGAGGTAGGCGGCGGCGAGCAGCAGACTCGGCACGCCGAGTTGCGGTTCGCCCGAGTCGAGATAGGACAGCCCGGCCGGCACCAGTGCCGCGCCGGCGAACCCCAGCAGGGCCACCCAGGCGAACACGCGGCGGCGCGAATCGTACGCCCGGACCGGTGCCCCGAGGCGTGATCGTCTGGCGACCCTCCGGACACGTGGGGGAAACCGCTCGTCTCTCATGGCGTTATGCCGTCTACCCACCCCAGACCCGCGGGAAAGCAGCCATTTGTATACAAAAGGCTCACGGTCCGGCGATGGTGTCCGTAGCCCTGGTCAGGTCATGAGGAGCGGGCCCAGCTCCAGGCGTATTCGGGGTCCTCGCATCTGGTCGCCGCCGGGCCGAGGAACAGCGGACGAAAAGTGTCGATCATGACGGCCAGCTCGGTGGTGGCGGTCTGGCCGCTCGCCAGAACGGCCTCGACCGCGCCCGGCTGTGGCCCGTGCGTGAACCCGGAGGGGTGCAACGAGATCGAACCGACCCCGATCCCCGACCCCTTGCGGGCCTCGTAGTTCCCTGCGGCGTAGAACATCACCTCGTCGGAGTCCACGTTGTGATGGTTGTAGGGAATGGGCACCGCGTCCTGGTGAAAGTCCAGTGGCCGGGGGCAGAACGAACAGATCACGAACCCCGGCCCCTCGAACGTCTGGTGCACCGGCGGCGGCGCATGCGTGCGCTTCACGATCGGCTCGAAGTCATCGATGTTGAACGCGTACGGATACAGGCATCCGTCCCACCCGACCACGTCGAAGGGATGATGCAGATAGGTCAGCCGCGACATCCCGGCCCTGGTGCGCACCAGCACCGCGGTCTCCCCGCCGTTCTCCGAGGAGAGCAGTGGCTCGGCCGGAGCCCGCAGATCCCGTTCACAGTAGGGCGCGTGCTCCAGGAACTGACCGCGCTGGGAGAGATAGCGCTTGGGCGGCCGGATGTGGCCGCGGGCCTCGATCACCAGCGCCTTGAGGGGTCGTTCCGGCAGCCATCGGTGGATAGTCCCGGCCGGCACGACCACATAGTCGCCGGGATCGACCTCCAAGGCCCCGAAGGTCGACTCGAACCGGGCCGAGCCCTCCTGGAGATAGACCACCTCGTCGCCGGTGGAGTTGCGGTAGAGCTCACTGGCAACGTCCGCAGCCACATACGACAGCCGTATGTCCTGATTGCCCAGGAGCACCTGACGACCCAGCACCAGATCCCCTCCGCCGGGTAGATCCTGGGTGCGGTAACCACGCGGCTGCAACGGATGGTTGGGCACCAGCGCCGGCTCCACGACCTCCGGCACACCCTCGGACTTCACGATCGCGGTCGGCGGATGGACGTGATACAGCAGACTCGAATCGGACGAGAAACCCTCCTCCCCCATCAGCTCCTCCGCGTACAACCCCCCATCCGGCCTGCGGAACTGCACATGACGCTTACGTGGGATCTCGCCCACAGCCCGGTAGTACGGCATCGTCGCCTCCACGCTGAGCCCGCATTCCGTTCCTCCCACCGTACGTCCCTCGTGCCGGGTCACAGGGGGCTCTCAGGCGGCGTCCGCCCAGGGGAACGGAATGGCGACACGCGCCGCACATTCCGCGCCTAACCAGAAGATCGCGGTGAAGATAGAGCCAACGGACCGGTCACTTGACTACGCTCCCCCGAGATGAGTGAGATGCCCCCTACCCCTTCCGGGGCGCCGCGGTACACGAGAACGCAGCGGCGGCTGCTGACCGTGTCCGCCGGCCTCGGTGTCGCCGTGCTCGCAGGCGTGGCCTTCGTCGTGACCTATGGCGACCTGCGGGCCCTGGTCGTCGAGGGCCACGCTCCCCGGCGGTTCGCCCCGGCCTACCCGGTCATGTTCGACGCGCTCATCACGGTGACGATCCTGGCGCTGGCGATGGCCCGGAACACCCGCTGGTGGATTCGCTGGCCACGCTGGCTGCTGCTGCTCGTCCTGCTGGCCGGAGCCGGGGCGGCGAGCGTGCAACGTGCCACCAGGGGGTACGGCGCCCTGCCGGACGAGGCGCTGAAAGCCGGAGTCGCGGTCGCCCCCCACGTGATGTTGCTGCTCGTCATCTGGCTCTGGCTGGCCATGTTCAAGCAGGCCCGGCAGGCCACAGCCCCCGATTCACCCGCCGATTCACCTGCCGACGAGTCCCCGCTCGATGAGGCCGATGGACCACGGCCCCCGACGGTGGAGGTCCCCGTCGGACGACTCGACTCCGACACCAAGTTCGTCCCCGGCTTCGATCAGGACTACGAACCCAAGCATCAGCAGGCCGGTGAACTCGCGGACGACCAGCCCGGCGAGACTCCGGAGGATGCGGCCTGGCCCAATCCATGGGTCCAGGAGGAGGCTCCACTCGACTGGGCGCTGGTCCCGTACGACCCCGAACCCGCACCGCCGTACGAACCTGATCCGGCGGTGCAGCCCTACGAGCCCGACCCGGTACAGCCGTACAGACCGGACCCCGTCCCGGAAACGATCGTGCGGGAGGAGCCGGAACGCGACCCCGCCGTGGCCCTTCCACGGGCCCCGTCATCACTGCCCACCGACATCAAACTGGTGGGCCGGCCCGCCGCGACCACCCAGCCGGACCTGGTGGTGCCCGGTCTCGTGGAACCGGCTACAGAGCCCGCCGCCGATTTGCCCGCTGAACCGGTGGCGGCCCTGCCGACGAGCCCGGTCGCGGAGCCTGCCGGCGAGGAGGACGAAGACGGTGCGGACCTCCCGGTGACCGACCGAGCCGAGGACCCCGATGCGGGCGACGACCACCCTGTCGCGGGGCTCGCCGACGACACGGGGCTCGAAGCCCCGGAAAGCACCACCGACGACGTGGAGAGGTGGAGCGCGGAGGCGGCCGAGGACGTACAGAAGTGGGCCGACGACGCGGCCGGCAGCCTCGGGACGGACCGGCCCGCATTCGGGCCGGAGCAGACCACCGAGGTGGAGTGGACGCCACCGTCCAGCACGTTCCGTAGTTCTCCCACGCCGCCGGACGACTGAGCGCGTCGCCAGATCGATCGAGGGGCTGATCGGGGCCTGAAGGGGAAGGTAAGCCGCATGAGTTGGGTTGCGATCCCGGAAGACAGTGGCTTGGGCCTGACCAACCTGCCGTACGGCGTGTTCTCCCTACCCGGGAACGCGCCACGGGTCGGGGTGGCCGTGGGCACCTATGTGCTGGATCTGACCGGACTCGCCGCCGCCTGCCTGATCGAGGAGCGCGGACGCTGGTTCGCGGTCGGGTCACTGAACGGCTTCATGGCCGCCGGGCCGTCCGCCTGGCGGGCCAACCGGGCCCGGATCACCGAGTTGCTGACCGACGAGGTGTACGCGGTCCATGTCGAACCTCATCTGGTGCCGCTGGCCGACGTCGAACTGCATCGGCCGATCGAGGTCGCCGACTACGTCGACTTCTACTCCTCACTCGACCACGCGACCAACGTGGGGCGGATCTTTCGCCCGACTGCAGAGCCGCTGCTGCCGAACTGGCGACAACTCCCGGTCGGCTATCACGGTCGGGCGGGCACAGTGGTGGCGTCGGGGACGCCGGTGGTGCGGCCGAGCGGGCAACGGCTGCTCCCGGGCGAGCGGACCCCGTCGTACGGTCCGTCGACGCGGCTCGATCTGGAGGCCGAAGTGGGGTTCGTGGCCGGAGCACCCGCGACCGGTCCGATCCCGCCGACGGCTTTCCGCGACCATGTCTTCGGGTTCGTCCTAGTCAACGACTGGAGCGCCCGCGACCTGCAGGCGTGGGAGTCACAGCCGCTGGGGCCGTTCCTGTCGAAATCCTTCGCGACCTCGATCTCACCGTGGGTGGTCCCGATCGCCGCCCTGGAGGCCGCCAGAGTGCCCCCGCCCGTGCAAGATCCGGAGCCGCTGGACTATCTGCGCTGCGCCGAGCCCTGGGGGCTGGACCTGGCCTTGGAGGTCGCCGTGAACGGGCAGGTGGTCTCCAGACCGCCGTTCAAGACGATGTATTGGACGCCACCGCAGCAACTCGCCCATGCCACGGTCAACGGCGCTTCGCTCCGCACCGGAGACCTGTTCGCCTCGGGCACCGTCTCAGGCCCGGACCGTGATCAGCGCGGCTGTCTGCTCGAGCTCACCTGGAACGGCGAAGAGCCCCTGGAACTGCCGGACGGCACCAAGCGCACGTTTCTCGAAGACGGCGACACCGTGACCGTTCGCGCCACCGCGCCCGGCACCGACGGGTCCCGGATCACCCTCGGCGAGGTCACCGGCACCATCCACCCCGCCACCCGCCCTTCATGATCGTCCAATCAAACGAGAGGCGCCGCCCCAATGGGAGCGGCGCCTCTTTCGGTGCGGGCGGTGCTGAAAGGTCCTACTTGTTTTCGATGATCTCTTCGGGACGCTGACCGGTGACCAGATAAACCACGTTCTCGGCCACGTGCACCGCGTGGTCCGCGAACCGCTCGAAATAGCGGCCCGCCAGAGTGATGTCGACGGCCGGTTCGACGCCGTGCTTCCAGCTCGGCGCCAGCAGGGTCCTGAACAGTTTGCTGTGCAGCCGGTCCATCGCGTCGTCGTCGGTGTCGAGCTCCAGACCCATCTCGACGTCCTGCGAGGCGATGACGCTGCCGGCCTTGGCGATCATCCGCTCGGCGATCTGGCCCATCTCCAAGATGGTGGCCTGTAGCTCCGGCGGCACCGCCGATTCGGGATGCCTGCGCCGGGCGGTCTTGGCAATGTGCACGGCCAGATCGCCCATGCGCTCCAGGTCACCGCTGGTCCGGAGGGTCGTGATCACCTGGCGCAGGTCGCTCGCCACGGGCTGCTGGCGCGCCATGAGGTCGAAAACCGTCTCCTCGATCTCCAGGTGAATCTTGTTGACGTGCTCGTCGGAGCTGATGACCTCCTCGGCGAGCCGCAGATCAGCGTCGAGCAGTGCCGTAGTGGCCCTGGCCATCGCGGACCGCACCAGCCGCGTCATTTCGACGAGCTTGTAGGAGAGAGAGTCGAGTTCCTCGTGGTATGCGTCGCGCAATTCATGTCCTTCTATGGTGAACGAGGGGACGTGGCACAGCCCACCCCACCCGGAAAGATCCACGGCACACCTTGCATTACCGCCATGAACGAACTCGTATAAAGAGGTGAACTTTGGACGAACGTGACTTCGTTACATCCTCTCATGGTGCAGGAACGCACTGAATCACACCTACGATCCCAAGTGTGGAGGTTGAAGTAGTCGCAGGTCTAGCTGGGCTCGTGGGGCTCGCAACGGGATTGGCGACTGGATTGGCGGTGCGGGTGAGCGAAAAGGCCCAGCGGGCGGTCCAACCACCGGCACCGTCCTCCGGCCTGCCCCCAGGAGTCGCGTCCGTGCTCAGTGTGCTGCCCTCATCGGCCGTGGTCGTGGACGGTGAGGACCGTGTGCTGCGCGCCAGCTCCGCCGCCCGTGCCTTCGGCATGGTCAGCGGAGACCGCCTGGTCGTCGACGAACTGCTCGCCATGGCTCGCCTGGTCCGCCGGGATGGTGAGATCCGCGAGCTCGAGCTCCAGGTGGGCTCGTCCCGCAACCGCCGCGACGGCCGCTGGTTCGCCGTCCGGGTCGCGCCGCTGGGCAGCCACGGGCTGGTCCTCGTGCTCGCCGAGGATCTCACCGAACTGCGCCGCGTCGAGGCGATCCGCCGCGACTTCGTGGCCAACGTCAGCCATGAGCTCAAGACCCCCGTCGGCGCTCTGTCCCTGCTGGCCGAGACCGTCGAGGAGGCGGCGGACGATCCTGACGCCGTACGCCGTTTCGCGGGCCGCATGCAGCTGGAATCCATCCGCCTCACCAACCTGGTGCACGACCTCATCACGCTGGCCCGGGTCCAGAACGACGAACCACTACCCGAACTGCAGCCGGTGTCGCTGAGCGAGATCACCGTGGAGGCCGTCGACCGCTGCCGTCTGAAGGCGTCGGCGCGCCACATCGATCTGGCCACTGGCGGCCAGGACGGGCTCAGGGTCCGTGGAGACGAGGAGCTACTGATCACCGCCCTGCGTAATCTCGTGGACAACGCGGTGGCCTACAGCCCGGAGAACACCCGGGTGGTCATCGCCACCCGGCAGACCGACGACGAAGAGGTCGAAATCAGCGTGACCGATCAGGGCATCGGCATTCCGGAGGCCGATCTCGAGCGGATCTTTGAACGGTTCTACCGGGTCGATCCGGCTCGATCCCGCCAGACCGGTGGCACGGGCCTCGGGCTCGCCATCGTCAAGCACGTCACCACCAAGCACGGCGGCGAGGTCACCGTCTGGAGCAAGGAAGGATCCGGCTCGACCTTCACCCTCAGGCTGCCCTTGCTGTCCTCTTCCGACCGCACCACGCCCCATGAAACCCCCGAATTCCCCGATGATGCATCTGTGATGGACACCGCCCGGGAGGCAACACCGTGACCCGCGTTCTCGTCGTAGAAGACGAGGAGTCGTTCAGCGACGCACTGTCGTACATGTTGCGCAAAGAGGGTTTCGAGGTCGCCATCGCGGCCACCGGCCCCGACGCAATAGAGACCTTCGAGCGTAACGGCGCCGACCTGGTGCTGCTCGACCTGATGCTGCCGGGCCTGCCCGGTACGGAGGTATGCCGCGAGCTAAGGGCACGTTCCAATGTTCCGGTGATCATGCTGACCGCCAAGGACAGCGAGGTGGACAAGGTCGTCGGGCTGGAGCTCGGTGCCGACGACTACGTGACCAAGCCGTTCTCCTCCCGCGAGCTGGTCGCCCGGATCCGCGCCGTGCTGCGCAGGCAGGGCGACGTCGAGGAACTCGCTCCGGCGACACTGGAGGCCGGGCCGGTCCGGATGGACGTCGAACGGCACATCGTGAGCGTGAGCGGCCACTCCGTGCAGCTCCCGCTCAAGGAGTTCGAGCTGCTCGAAGTACTGCTCCGCAACGCCGGGCGAGTGCTCACGCGGATGCAGCTCATCGACCGGGTCTGGGGCGCCGACTACGTCGGGGACACCAAAACCCTGGACGTGCACGTCAAGCGGCTCCGGGCCAAGATCGAGCCATCCCCTTCGGCGCCTCGTTACATCGTCACCGTGCGCGGTCTGGGCTACAAGTTCGAGCCCTGACAAATCGCTGTGACCTGCATGTTCTCTTAGGTCTAGTCCTCTGAGGGCACATGCAGGGCACTCGGGTTTTCGATCTTCCCCATGGGGTCGAAGAACGTGTCCATCGCGGCCCGAGCCCTGTCAGCGGCATCCGGCATCAAGTGAGCGTAGGTTCGCAAGGTGAACCCGGGGTCTCCATGGCCGAGGTATTCGGCCACGGTCCGGATGTCCACACCCGCAGTGAGCCAGGCAGACGGGACGCCAGGCTGGTTAGAAATCACCATGGGACCGGAAAGATTTACCCAGCGTTGCGTCATGTTTACACACCGCGACTAACATGATGGTTATGCGCAGAATGAGTCGCGAAGGTCGCACCGAGTCAGACACGGTGCGCAAGCGCATTATTGGGACGGCCACCCGGCTGTTCGCCTCTCTCGGCTACGACGGAACCTCGGCCCAGATGATCGCCGACGCCACCGGACTCGACGTCGCCACCATCACCGACCTCATAGGCGACAAACGCGACATCTACCTCGCGGTGATGAAACACGCCTACATGGCCAAGCGGGCGATGTACGACTCGGCATTCGCCGAGTTCACACCCGACCGGGCGGGCATCCACCTGCTGGCGGACCACCTTCTTGACTTCTCCGTAGACCACCCCGAGGTAGCTGAGTTGTGGATCCACCGATGGCTGGGGGACGCCGCCGACGTCACCGGGCTGGAGGCTCTTTACCTAAAGCCCATACTCGACCGGCTCGCCGATGCAACTCGGAGCGTCGTTGGAACCGACGTGGACCTCAGGGGTGCATGGTGGACTGTCATCTGGAGCGTCCGCGGCTTCGTCATAGGCGGCATGCTCAATGAGGAGGGCCAGCCCGTGAGGCCCAGCAACTCCGTGCTCCTCCGGCAGTTCCGTTCGCACCTTCACCAACTCGTCGACCGGATGCTCGAACTGGACCGATGACGACGGGCTCTGTGCATCTCCGCCTCGGTGTCGGCAGACAGAGCTCGGCCTCGTGCCTCCGGCACGACGCAAAGATCACGGCGTTGGGGTCGGCTTCGCGCTCTTCTTGGACTTCTTCTTGCCCGCCGGAGTGGCGGTCAGTGAGACGGCCGGATTGGCGGTCGGCGAGCTGACCACCGGGGTCGGTGCGGCGGGATACGTCTGGAAGTCGCCGCGCTGCGGGATCACCGGCACCATGACCTTCACGACCCCGGCCCGCTGGAACTGCAGCGCCACCTCGACGATCTCGCCGCCGACCAGCGTCTTAGTGAGGCCGGACAGGACCGCCAGCGGGCCGGCCGGACTGTTCAGCGACACGGCCCGGCCGACCGGCAGGTCGATCCCTGTGAGCGGCGTGGGCTGGCCGGACACGTTCGAGGAGACCGCGACGAGCTTGTCGGGCTGACCGTCAGTCGCACTGTTGATCAGAGTGGCGTAGACGGGGGCGGATGCGCCGACGGCGAGGGTCTGACCGTCTGCCGGGCCCAGCACGAACAGATTCCGGATCTGGATGGCCAGATTGTTCCGGGAGACGTTGACGCCCTCGGTGAGCTGGGTCGGCCGGGCGGTCTCCGGATTCATGCCGGCGCCACAGCCGGTCACCGCGGGAGCGAGGGTGAGAGCACCGGCGATGGCGAGTGCGGTCACCCGGCGGCTGTTGCGGATCACAGCGTCGATCTCCTCGTGAAGGGGTGCTCAGACCTCGAGCGAAGGGGGAGCTCCCGGCTTGGCGTGGCGGAAATGCCAGATTGAAGCGTAGCGAGTTCGGCGCGTTGATTCGTCAGGGGGTGGGAATCAGGCCGTGTCCCGGTCTTTGCAGCTTCTCCAGTTCCGGCAGGAGCTTCACTCCGGGCTGGACATTGATCCGGATATCCAGGACCACACCGTCGGTGTGAACGAGCAGCAGGGTGAGCCCGGCTGCCCCGTAGAACCGGGTCAGGACCGCCGACTCGTCCCGCACGATCTTCGCGCCGTTCCCGGCGGTGTCGGCCAGCTCGCGCAGTTCCCCGGCGGTGTTCTTGGTCCAGCGGTGGCTGCCGACCAAGAACCGCCTGAGGTCGTACTGTTTGGCCTGCCCGGTCACTTCCCGGACGGCCTGCTCGCACCGGCAGCCCTCGGGCACCAGGGCGACGAGCCCCACCAGGTCGCTCATCTGGCCCTGTGGCTGACCGGAGATGGTCACCGGCCCGGGCGGGAGGGGAGCGCCGCGCGTCCCTGGTTGGGGGCTGGCGGCCCCGTCGGTCGCCGGAGTGCCCACCGGGTGCGGGATCGCGCTCCTGGGGCCGAAGACGGTCATCAGAGTGCCGCTGACGACCGCGACCAGCAGGGCGAGTGCGATCACCGGCGTCGCCAAGCCGTAGCGGGTGAAGGGCCTGGTCAGCTGCCGCATCCGCTGCCGACGGCGACGCTGGCGTTCCTCCCGCCGATAGGCGATGAGGTCACGGTCGAGCTCACGCGCGTCGTCGGGGATGACCACCTCGACGCGTGGCAGCCCGTAGTCATCGCGCTCGGGGTCGCCGTCTTGCCTCACGCCGCACCTCGTCCTGCACACCCGCGTTCACGTCTACCCGTCAGCGTCCTGACGGGAGATGCCCTCCTCTCCAGTATGAGCGGCGAAAGCAGGAGTGTGAGCGGTGTGACCAAGGTCTTCTGCGGGAATCTCCAGATCGTCCCGAAACGCGTTACTGAAGCGTTGCGCGGGAGGTCAAGACTGATATGAAAGCTTCCAGTTGCACTAAATTGAGGCTTTGTCAAGACCCCAATTAGGGTGCTGACCTGCGGATATGCCCCGAAGGTCGGTGCACCCACCTGGAAGCCCGTGCTACCCTTGTTCCTAGCGGAAGGGGTACTTGTCACATGACTTTCACGGTCGGCGACACCGTCGTCTACCCCCACCATGGGGCTGCTCGGATCGACGCCATCGAGATTCGCACCATTAAGGGTGAGGACAAGACCTACCTGGTTTTGAAGGTCGACAAGGGTGACCTGACAGTACGCGTCCCCGCCGAGAATGCCGAGCTCGTGGGCGTTCGTGACGTGGTCGGCCAGGAAGGCTTGGAGAAGGTGTTTGAAGTGCTGCGTGCACCTTACACCGAGGAACCCACCAACTGGTCGCGCCGCTATAAGGCGAACCTGGAGAAGCTTGCCTCCGGGGACGTGAACAAGGTCGCTGAGGTCGTTAGGGACTTGTGGCGTCGCGACAAGGAGCGCGGCCTGTCGGCGGGTGAGAAGCGCATGCTTGCGAAGGCCAGGCAGATACTGGTCAGTGAGCTCGCGCTGGCAGAGAAGACCAACGAGGACAAAGCAGAGGCCCTCCTTGACGAGGTCCTGACGGGCTGAGGCCCCCCCGATCCGGGGAGCCGGAAGACTCTTGACCTGTTAGATGAGGGACGTGCAACTTCCACGGGTGGGCGTCGGGACCGACGTCCACCCTTTTGCGCCCGGACGGCCGCTGTGGGTCGCCGGGCTGGAATGGCCGGGCGAGGGTGACGGCCTGGCCGGCCACTCGGACGGTGATGTGGCCGCACACGCGGCCTGTGACGCGCTGCTGTCCGCGGCGGGTCTCGGTGATCTCGGGACGGTGTTCGGCACGGCCGACCCGCGCTGGTCCGGTGCCGCTGGCGTGGATCTGCTCCGCGAGGTCGTACGGCTCGTCCACGAGGCCGACTTCGCCATCGGCAACGTGGCGATCCAGATCATTGGCAACCGCCCTAAGATCGGCAAGCGCCGAGCCGAGGCCGAGAAGGTCCTTCGGGAGGCCCTCGAAGGCGCTCCGGTGAGCGTCTCCGCCACCACCACCGACGGTCTCGGCCTGACCGGTCGCGGCGAAGGCCTCGCCGCCATCGCCACGGCCATCGTCGCCCCCTCCGCGATCATGCAATCGTCTGACGATTAATTGCATGATCGCGGAGTGTGCGTGAGTCACTTTCGGCCGAGACGCCTGCCGCGTGGCTTGGCCTTGGGTGCGTCCTTGCCCTTGGCGTCCGGCTTGGCGTCGGGCTCGGCCTCCGTCTTACCCTTGGCTTCGGGCTGAGCCTTGGTCTCGGCCTTGGCTGCGCCCTTGCCCTGGTTGGCGACGGCCTGGATGGCCGCCTTGGCGGCCACCGGGTCGAGGTAGACGCCGCCCCGCTTCAGCGGTACGTAGTCGTTGTCGAGTTCGTACACCAGCGGGATGCCGGTGGGAATGTTCAGCCCGGCGATGTCCTCGTCGGAGATGCCGTCAAGGTGCTTGACCAGCGCTCGCAGCGAGTTGCCGTGCGCGGCCACGAGCACGGTCTGGCCGGCCGCCAGATCCGGGACGATCGCGTCGTACCAGTACGGGAGCAGCCGGTCGATGACGTCGGCCAGGCACTCGGTGCGAGGTACGAGCTCGGAGGGCAGATCCGAGTAGCGCAGGTCGTGCACCTGGGACAGCGGGTCGTCGTCGGAGATCGGTGGCGGCGGAGTATCAAAGGAGCGGCGCCAGACCTTGAACTGGTCCTCGCCGAACTCCTCGAGCGTCTGCGCCTTGCTCTTGCCCTGCAACGCGCCATAGTGCCGTTCGTTGAGCCGCCAGGACCGCCGGACCGGAATCCACAGCAGGTCGGCCACGTCGAGCGCGATATTGGCGGTACGGATGGCCCGCTTGAGCACCGAGGTGTGGACGACATCGGGGACGATGTCCGCCTCCAGCAGCAGATCGCCGCCGTTGGTCGCCTCGCCCTCACCCTTCTCGGAAAGATCGACGTCCACCCAGCCGGTGAACAGTCCTTCCGCGTTCCACACGCTCTCGCCGTGCCGGAGCAAAACCAAGGTCGCCATAGCGCCAAAGCTTAGTGGCACCTTGGCGAGATCTTGCAGTTGGTGTCGACCCGCAGAGTGTCTTCTGGCGCGACGCGAAGATCACGGCGGGGGTGGTGTCAGCGGCGCGCCGGGTCGGCGAAGGAGGCGAAGGCCTGCAGGTTGGCGAGACTTTCACCGCGCTTCTCCCGCCACTCCCATTCGCGCTGGATGGAGCTCTTGAAGCCGAGCTCCAGGGCCCGGTCGAAGTTCTCATCGGAGTAGGTGAGGACGCAACCGAGCAGCCGGTCGATCTCGTCCGCACTCACCGACGCCAGCGGGACCTTCCCGACCAGGTAGACATCGCCCGCCTCGTCGAGGGTGAATCCCATGCCGTACATCCGGCCGCTCTTCTCCAGCAGGAACCGGTAGAACGCTGCATGGTTCTCATCCGGCTGTCGGCAGAAGAACGCCTCGATGTGCAGGCTGTGATCGCCAACGATCAACCAGGCCATGGTGGCCAGCTTGTGCGTGCCGGGCAGTTTGATGAAGTAAGCCCCGGCACGTGGCCGTTCGTATTCGAGCTCGGCCACCTTCAGGGTCTCTTCGATGATCTCTTCGGCGCTCAAGCGGAGATCCTCACAACCTGTTGGTCCACCACTCGGGTATACACCTCGAGCAGCCGGTCGACGGTGCCGGACCAGCCGAACCCGGCCGCGTGGCGTGCGGCCGCCTGGGCGAGATGATGCCGCAGCCTCGGCTGAGCGGCCAGCCGTGTCAGTACGGCCGCGTAGTCCGCCGGATCATGACCGGGGACGAGCACGCCCGACTCCCCGTCCCGCACCGCCGTGCGGAGCCCGCCGACGGCGGCGGCGACGACCGGGGTGCCGCAGGCTTGCGACTCCACCGCGACCAGTCCGAACGACTCGTTGTGGGAGGGCACGACGGTGACGTCCGCGGCCCGATACCAATCCGGCAGCTCGGCCTGCGGGCAGGGCGGTTCGAACCGTACGACGTCGGCGATGCCAAGAGCGGCGGCGAGCTTCTGCAGTTGCTCGGGGCGATCCCGGCCTGAGCCGCTCGGGCCCCCCACCACGGCCACGACCAGCCGAGAACGCAACGACGGATCGTCCTCGATCATGTGGGCGGCGGCGCGGAGCAGCACGTCCGGGGCCTTGAGCGGCTGGATCCGGCCGACGAAGAGCATCACGAAGGCGTTCCTGGGCAGTGCCAGCCGGTCCCGTGCGTCCATGGTGCTCCGCGAGAGATCCGGCGAGCCGGGGCGGAAGAGCGAGAGGCTCACGCCGGGGTTGACCGTGGCCACCCGGGTCGGATCGGCGCCATAGAGGGCGATGAGCTGGCGGGCTTCCTCCTCGGTGTTGGCGATCAGCCGGTCGGCGGACTCCACGACCTGCTCTTCACCGAGCACCCGTATCCCCGGTTCGGGCGAGTCCCCCAGGGCGAGCGAATCGTTCTTGACCTTGGCCAGGGTGTGCATCGAGTGCACCAGCGGTACTCCCCAGCGTTGCTTGGCCGCCCAGGCGGCCTGCCCGGACAGCCAGTAGTGGGAGTGCAGCAGGTCATAGTGACCCGCGTCGTAGGAGGCCTCGGTGCGCAGCAGCCCGGAGGTGAACCCGCACAACTGGCCCGGCAACTCGTTCTTGTCCAGTTCCTCGAAGGGGCCGGCCACGACATGACGCACCAATACGCCCGGCACCAGTTCGGTGACCTGCGGCAGCACCCGGGAGGTGGCGCGGGTGAAGATGTCCACCTCGATCCCCCGAGCGGCGAGCCGCTTGGCGACCTCGACGATGTAGACGTTCATGCCACCGGCGTCGCCCGTACCAGGTTGGTCGAGCGGTGATGTATGAACGCTTATCGTCGCAATCCGGGTAATTCGGTGCGACACGGGGCACCACCTCCGCTAGCAGAACCTATCGGCAGCGATATGTGTTCCCCTGCGGCCCGTGTGATCATCATTTCCGCAGGTCCGGTGGTGAACGCAGATCTCCGTTCCGAATGCCTGAAATACTGGGCGGGTGCGTAAGACTGCGGTGGTAACGGGAGCAAGCAGCGGAATCGGCGCGGCCACGGGCCGCCGGCTGGCCGCCGAGGGGTTCAACGTCGTGCTGGCCGCCCGCCGGCGCGAGCGGTTGGACGCCCTCGTCAAGGAGATCGAAGAGGCCGACCCTGCCGGTCGAAGCAACTTCGTGGAGGCCGTGACGCTGGATGTGACCTCCCAGGAGTCGGTCGACGCCCTGGCGGACCGGCTCAAGGCATGCCACGTCCTGGTCAACAACGCCGGGGGCGCGGTCGGTCTGGAGAACGTCGCCGAGGCCGACCCTGCGGACTGGCAGACGATGTACGACACCAACGTGCTCGGGCTGCTGCGGATGACCCGGGCGCTGCTGCCCAAGCTGATCGCCAGCGGCGAAGGGCATGTGGTGAACATCACCTCCCTGGCCGCCCATGCGGTCTACGAGGGCGGCGCGGGCTACATCGCGGCCCAGCACGCCGCGGCCGCGGTGAACGACACCATGCGACTGGAGCTGGTCGAGCAGCCGGTACGGATCACCGAGGTCGCACCCGGCATGGTGCACACCGAGGAGTTCTCACTCGTGCGATTCCGTGGCGACGCGGAGGCGGCCGCCAAGCCGTACCTCGGGGTGCCGAACCCCCTGACCGCCGACGATGTGGCCGATTGCATCGCGTGGGCGGTCACCCGGCCCGCGCACGTCAACATCGACCGGATCGATGTCCAGCCCCGCGCCCAGGCCGCCTCCCACAAGGTCCAGCGCATCACCCCTTGAGCATCGGCTGAGAGCTGATCCGTCGCCAAGCCTCACCGCCCTGGAGGAACAGAGTCCGAGCTCCCCCTGTGACCGACTGTGGTCGAGGTCGGCATCTCCCCGCAGCTCACAGTGGCGGCCATGAAGATGTTTCGCATTAGGCCCTGATTTGTTGGCATTCGTTCTGTTGCCAGGTCTCACGAGTCGCGATACTCGCACCCTCACCCCCCAGCGCGAGAGGACCCGTGGGCATGGACGATCTGACCCGCCGCGGCTTTCTGGCCGGCACGGCCGGAACCGCCGCGATCGTGGCGACGGCCGGCAACACCGCTGACGCCCAGACCATCTCCAGGCGGGCTCCGGTGGCCCATCACCTACCTGAGCCGGGCAAGTCGGGCATCGACCACATCGTCGTGGCGATGATGGAGAACCGCTCCTTCGACCACTATCTCGGCTGGCTGCCGGGTGCGGACGGCCGCCAGGCCGGGCTGTCGTTCCAGGACAAGAACGGGGTCGCCCACCCCACCCACCATCTGACGGCTCCCCACGGCTGCGGCTTCCACGATCCCGATCACTCCTATGGCGGTGGACGGATCGAGTACAACGACGGTAGGTGCGATGGCTGGCTGCGCGCAGGCGCGAACGACGACCTGTCCATCGGCTACTACCAGTCGGCCGACCTGGGCTTCTACGGTCGAGCAGCTCGCGACTGGACGGTCTGCGACCGCTATTTCGCCGCCGTTCTGGGGCCGACCTTCCCCAACCGGTTCTTCCAGAACGCGGGCCAGACCGACCGGACCTCCAACACGCTGACGATCTCCCAGGTGCCCACCATCTGGGATCGGCTGAAGGCGAAGAAGCTCACCGGCCGCTACTACTTCAGCGACGTTCCCTTCACCGCACTGTGGGGTGCCAAGCACCTGGACATCACCCGGCATATCTCGTCGTTCTATGACGACGCCAAGCACGGGAAGCTGCCCTCGGTGTCCTTCGTCGACCCCCGCCTGCTGGGCGGTGAGATCGGCCTGTCCGAGGACGAGCACCCGCTCTCGGACATCCGGCTAGGCCAGCACTTCCTCGGCAAGGTGTACGAGGCGGTCACGACGAGCCCGAACTGGGAGCGCACCGCCCTAGTGATCAACTACGACGAATGGGGCGGCTTCTATGACCACGTCGCCCCGCCGGTCGGCCCGGACCCCCGGCCCGACCTCGGCACCGGCCTGCGCGGCTTCCGGGTGCCCTGCCTGCTGATCTCGCCCCGGGCCCGCCGCAAGGCCATCGCGCACGAGGTCTATGACCACACCTCGGTGCTCAAGATGATCGAGTGGCGGTTCGGCCTGGCCCCGCTGACCGTACGCGACGCCGCCGCCCGCAACCTGGCCGAGGTCCTCGACTTCGCCGGCAAGCCCAACCTGAAGGCCCCGAAGTACAACGTGCCGGCGCCCGTCACCTTCGGCTGCCTGGACCCGAACACCACGCACACCTACAACGAGGACTGGGCGCGACTCCGCGACACGGCCGCCAAGTTCCGCTTCCCGGTGGCCTGATCTCCTGGTTCTTGGTGATCGAAGAGCAACCCCGTCCGGCACCGCCGGGCGGGGTTGGCGCGTGGCCTACCAACGCCGACGAATAGCCGGAAACGGCTGCCAATGACGCTTATTGGACTACTAGTCTTCACTCCTGCAAACGATCGATCATCGAGGAGCCCCATGCCCGCCATCCGGAGAACCGGCACGGTCCTCACCGCCGCCGCGGCCTGTGCGACGCTGCTGGCGACGAGTGCGACCGCGGCGGGCCCGAGCTGGCACAACGTGGCCGTTCCCAAGCCCGTGTCCGCAGGGGCGATGAGCTTCCTCGACGCCGCCGGGACCGGCAAGACCGCCTGGGCGGTGGGCACGGAGAACTCCAAGACGACGCTGCTGGGCTGGAACGGCACGACCTGGAAGCGGCAGTCCTCCCCCACGCGGTTCATCCCCACCGGCGTCGCGGTCGCGAACGCCAAGAACGCGTGGGCCGGCGGCATCGGCGTCCTGGTTCCGGTGGCCATGCACTGGAACGGCACCAAGTGGAGCCAGGTCCCCTATCCGGGTTACACCTTCCCCATGGCGTTCGCCGCCGCGCCCGACGGTTCCGCCTGGTCGATCTCCGGGATCGACCGCTCGGGTGGCGGCCCGAGCTCGTTGCTGCGCTGGACGGGCAAGGCCTGGGCGTCCGTCACCGTCCCGCTGCCGCCGAGTTCCAGCATGTCGGCGATCGGCGCCCGGTCCAAGACCGACGTATGGGTCGGCGGCACCTACTCCAACGGGATCGGCGTCTACCCGCTCGTGCTGCACTGGAACGGCTCGTCCTGGAAGCGGATGGCCGCCCCCTCAGGTTCGTGGGGCCAGCCGGCACACCAGAACATCATGCAAAAGATCGTGCCGGCCTCGGCCACCAGTGTTTGGGCGCTGCGCAGCCAGTACGCCGGCTCCCTGCTGCACTGGAACGGCAAGAGCTGGCGGGAGATCCCGCTACCGTTGGGCGCCCAGCCGCTGGCACTGGCCGACGACGGCACGGGCGGCGCCTGGGTGACCACCGGCAATGCCCCGTCCCGCACGACCTACCTGCACTGGACCGGCACGAAGTGGACCACGGTGTACGGCCCGGTCCGCAAGGGCGCCACCACGCTCGGCGATCTCGACCACGTGCCGGGCGGTTCGGTGCTGTTGAGCGTCGGCGCCACCAAGGGCTCGAAGGACCAGGTGCCCTTCATCGAGCGGTACGGCTCTTAACGGGATGCCCTGAAATAGTCGGCCGGGTGAATCGCGGCCCGGAGTCGTAAAGTGCTCACCCGCGCGGATCCTGAGCCGGGGGTTCGGGTGTGCCCGGTCCGCGTCGCCCCTGAGGGGCGCCCTGCCGCATCATCTAGCTGGCCGCGGCCGGCTTGCGTACGGGTCCGGGTCTGACGTAGTGAGACATCCGCCACAAGTTAGGGCAAAGCAAACTCCGGGGAGGCAATGGGATCTACATGGCATTCTGCCCGCCATGACGACAGATCAACTTCGGCAGGCCGTGGCTTCGACCTCCGTGCGGCACGCATTGAGCAAGGTTCCGGAAGTGACGGTGTACTTCTGGATCACCAAGGTGCTGACCACCGGTATGGGAGAGGCGGCTTCGGACTACCTGTCCCACCGACTCGGTCCGATCATCGCCGTCGGTCTCGGCGGCGTGGGCCTGGCGGCCTCGCTGGCGCTCCAGTTCTTTGTTCGTCGGTACGCGGCGTGGATCTACTGGACGGCGATCGTCATGGTCAGCGTGTTCGGCACGATGGCCGCCGACGTCCTGCACGTCGGACTGGGCATCCCGTACGTGGTGTCCACCACGATCTTCGCGGTAACGCTGGCCGTGGTCTTCGCCATCTGGTACGCGACTGAGAGAACGCTGTCCATTCACAGCATCTACACCTGGCGTCGGGAGGCCTTCTACTGGGTCACGGTGATGACCACGTTCGCGCTCGGCACCGCCGCGGGCGACATGACCGCGATGACCATGGGCTGGGGATTCTTCGCCTCGGGCGTCTTGTTCGCCGTGGTGATCGCCGTCCCTGCCGTTGCCCACTGGAAGTTCGGTCTGAACGCGATTGCGGCCTTCTGGCTCGCCTACATCGTGACCCGGCCGCTCGGCGCCTCGTTCGCGGACTGGATGGCGGTACCGCACAGCCGGGGCGGTCTCGGGCTGGGCTTCGGGCCGGTCAGCCTGGGCTGGACGATCGTGATCCTGGGCTTCGTCGCGTACCTGGCAATAAGTCGCAAGGATGTTGACAGTGGGGAGTCACAGTTCGTGTGACCTTGCACGATGACCGGCACCCAGCACGCGCCGTGAAGTCTCAGGCCGGAGGCGGCTCCGCTGTGGTGGCATCGGCGGTGTGCTCGGCTGGGGTCGGGGCGTGCCTGGGCAGGAGCGCCAGGATGAGGAGGGCGCTGACGGCGAGTGTGCCGATGCAGACGATGAGGGCCTGGGTCATGCCGTGAAGGTAGGCGTGGTCGACACACCTGGTGATCATGCTGCGGCCCCCTCACCCCGCGCGGGTGGTCAGGGGGTCGCGTGGATCGACTGCGGACCAGGGCAGGGTGACCTCGCCGAGCCGCCATCGGGCCCGGCCACCGAGCGGGGCCCGGGTCACCACGGGCCAGGTCGCGCGTAGCCCATCGACCGTGGCG
>JAOPYO010000376.1 GCA_025964575.1 Actinomycetes bacterium | reverse complement strand
TGTCCACGATGGGACGCGCACTCGACCAGGACCTGTCCTACTTCCTCACCGCGGCGGCCGCCGGCCGGCACACGGCCGCCCTCCTCGAGCCGTAGGCGCCGAGGATGTCGACGACATAGACGAGGGTGTCATCGCCCTTGATCCCGGACTGCTTGAGGCCCTTCGCCCCATACCCCAGCCTCGGCGGAACGATGAGCAACATGCGGCTGCCCACCTTCTGCCCGATGAGCCCCTGGTCCCAGCCCTGCATGACCTGCTTGGCCCCGATCACGGTCGAGAACGGGTGCCCGGCCGCATAGGAGGAGTCGAAGGACTTGCCGTCGCGCCAGAGATACCCCGCGTACTGAAGGGCCAGCACCTGCCCGGACTTCACCGGCGCGCCCGTGCCCGGGATCAGCGCCCGCACCTGGAGATCCTTCGGCGGCGCGACCTTCGGCACCGTCACCGGCGGAGCCTGCCCCGGCTGCGCGGCGCCCACCTGCGGCAACCGCGAGTCGCTCAGCGGCTGGGCCTGCCCCTTGGCCCCCGACTCCTTCGGGAAGGTGGCCACCACGTCCAGCACGTACACCAGTGAGTCCTGACCGCTGATCTGCAGCTGCGGGGCGCCCTTGGCGCCGTAGCCGTCCTTCGGCGGAATGACCGTGACGAGCCGGCTGCCGACCTTCGCGCCGACCATGGCCTTCTCCAGACCCGGCACCAGCTGCCAGGACGGGAACGCCGCCGGGATGTCCCCGCCGGCGAAACTCGAGGCGATCAGCCTGTTCGCCGAGTCGTTCCAGGCATAACCCGCATAGTCGGCGATCACCAGATCACCTTTGCGGACCTGCGCGCCCTTGCCCTTGATCAAGGTCCGCGTCGCGAACTTCCCATCCGGCTTGGCCTTGGGGATGGTGACGTTCGGCCGCTTGCCGAAAGCCCCCTCCACCTTGACGTTGGACGTGTCCGCGCCGCCGCATGCCGCAGGCAACAGCAGCAACGGCGTGCACAGCACGGCGGCCAGACGGGACGCGGCGGCTCGGCGCATGATGGGTCCCCCGGGGCAAAGGGCTGTCAGTGGGTCCTGGATGAGCGGACGAGCGCCCACCTTATCGCCTGGTGACCGCCCGACCGCTCCCGGCTCACATCCCGGCGATGAGCTTGTCCACTCTCTCGTCCACCGACTTGAACGGGTCCTTGCACAGCACCGTCCGCTGTGCCTGATCGTTGAGCTTCAGATGCACCCAGTCGACGGTGAAGTCCCGCCGCTTCTCCTGCGCCTTGCGGATGAACTCCCCGCGCAGCCGGGCCCGGGTGGTCTGCGGCGGCACGGACTTGGCCTCGAAGATGTCCAGATCCCGCGACACCCGCTCGACCGCGCCACGCTTCTCCAGCAGGTAGTAGAGCCCGCGGCCGCGATGCACGTCGTGGTAGGCCAGATCCAGCTGCGCCACCCGCGGCGAGCTCAGCGGCAGGTCGTACTTACGCCGGTACCGCTCGATGACCTGGTACTTCGTCACCCAGTCGATCTCGCGGGCGACCATGTCCAGATCACCGGTCTCCACCGCACGGAGCGTCCGCTCCCACAGATCCAGCACCCGGGTCGCGGTCGCGTCCCCGCCGTGCTTGTCGACGAAGTCCTTCGCCTTGGAGAAGTACTCCCGCTGGATGTCGAGCGAGCTCGCCTCCCGGCCATTGGCCAACCGCACCTTCCGGCGGCCGCTCATGTCATGGCTGACCTCGCGGATGGCCCGGATCGGGTTCTCCAGGGTCAGGTCCCGCATGACCACGCCCGCCTCGATCATGCGCAGCACCAGGTCGGTGGCACCGACCTTGAGCAACATCGTCGTCTCGCTCATGTTCGAGTCGCCGACGATGACGTGCAGCCTCCGGAAACGCTCCGCGTCCGCGTGCGGCTCGTCCCTGGTGTTGATGATGGGCCTGCTGCGGGTGGTGGCGCTGGAAACACCCTCCCAGATGTGCTCGGCCCGCTGCGACACGCAGTAGACCGCTCCACGCGGGGTCTGAAGCACCTTGCCGGCCCCGCAGATGATCTGCCGGGTCACCAGATACGGGATGAGCACGTCCGCCAGCCGGCCGAACTCCCCATGCCGCCCGACGAGGTAGTTCTCGTGACAGCCGTACGAGTTCCCGGCCGAGTCGGTGTTGTTCTTGAACAGATAGATGTCACCGGCGATGCCCTCCTCGCGAAGCCTCCGCTCGGCGTCGACGAGCAGACCCTCGAGGATCCGCTCCCCCGCTTTGTCATGCGTCACCAGATCGACGACACTGTCGCACTCCGGCGTCGCGTACTCCGGATGGCTCCCCACGTCGAGGTAGAGCCGTGCGCCGTTTCGAAGGAACACATTGCTGGAACGACCCCACGAGACCACCCGGCGGAACAGATAGCGGGCCACCTCATCCGGTGACAACCGCCGCTGACCGCGGACGGTGCACGTCACGCCGTACTCGTTCTCCAAACCGAAGATGCGCCTGTCCACACCGTGAGCCTATGCGGCCACACCCCGGCATGGCACTGTCTGAGCCGCCCGGGTTCCCTGTGACGTGGGAGACCCGTCCCCCACCTGCATGATCTTGCCCAAACGCGCGGCGCGTGGTCGTACGCCCGGCACGACCGGGAGCGGCGATGGCCCCGTTCCGCGGAACGGGGCCATCGCCTTTACGTTGTAGATCACAAGTGTTCTTCGTGACCATGCAGCCGACGCCGCGCCGGCTGCATGATCACGCCAGGAAGGTCAGGCGTCGCCGTTCTCGGCCGGCGCCTCCGCGTCCGCCCCGGCCTCCGCCTCAGAAGCACCGTTGGCGGCCTCACCGAGCAACTGGTCGATCCGCAGCGGGGGCAGCCGCCTGAACAGCCGGTGCTCCCGGTTACGGTCCAGCACCGCGGCCTCCAGCGACTTGGCCTCCAGATGCCGGTCGGCGTCCTGCTGCTCCAGCGCGTGCACCGCCGCCTTCAGCGCCGCGGCGAGCGACATGCCCTCGCTGTAGGCCTCCTTCAGCGACGCCGCCACCGCATCGGCCTTACCACCCATCGCCACATAGCCATGCTCGTCGGCCACCGAACCGTCGAACGTCAGCCGGTACATCTGATCCGTCGCCGCGTCCTCACCCACCTGCGCGACCACGATCTCCACCTCGTACGGCTTGTACTGCTCCGTGAAGATCGTGCCCAGCGTCTGGGCATAGGCATTGGCCAGCCCCCGCGCCGTCACGTCCTGACGGTCATAGGTGTAGCCCGTGACATCGGCGTACCGGACCCCCGCCAACCGCAGGTTCTCGAACTCGTTGTACTTCCCGACCGCGGCGAACGCGATCCGGTCATAGATCTCACTGATCTTGTGCAGCGCCCGCGACGGATTGTCCGCCACGAACAGGATGCCGTCGTCGTACTGCAGCACGACCACACTCCGGCCCCGCGCGATGCCCTTCCGCGCGTAGTCCGCCTTATCCTTCGCCTGCTGCTCGGGAGCCACATAGAACGGCATGGACATCGGTCGATCCCCCTCCTACCGCAGCGGGGCGGAAGGACCGCCCGGAGCGTTGTAACGCCCATCGACGACAGTCTGAGCGAGCGCGCCCACCTGCTCCTCCGGAATCCTCCGGTAACCATCGGCGGTCACCGACGACACCACCGGGAAGATCCGCCGGATCAGATCCGGGCCACCCGTGGCGGAATCGTCATCGGCGGCATCGTAGAGCGCCTGCACGCACACGAGCGCCGCATCCTCCTCCGACAGCCCCGGACGGTACAACTTCTTCATCGAACCGCGGGCGAACACCGACCCCGAGCCGATCGTGTGATGATCGTGCTCCTCGTACTTCCCGCCCGCCGCGTCATAACTGAAGATCCGGCCGGTCCCGCGCACCTCGTCGAAACCCGCGAACAGCGGCACGACCACCAGGCCCTGCATCGCCATCGCCAGATTGCCGCGGATCATCGTGGCCAACCGATTGGCCTTACCCTCGAGAGAGAGCGTGCGGCCCTCCATCTTCTCGTAGTGCTCCAGCTCCACCTGGAACAGCCGCACCAACTCCAGACCCAGCCCCGCCGTGCCCGCGATGGCGATCGCGGAGAACTCGTCGGCGCGGAAGACCTTCTCGATGTCCCGCTGCGCGATCACGTTACCCGCGGTCGCCCGACGGTCACCGGCCATCACGACCCCGCCCGGGAACGTGACCGACACGATCGTCGTACCGTGCGGGAGCTCATCCCCCACCGGCGAGGCCGGCGGCGTACGACGTGCGGGCAACAGGTCAGGGGAGTACGACGACAGGAAATCCGTGAAAGACGACCCTGGGCTCATGAAGACCCCGGGGAGACGCCCGTTATGCGAATCGTGGGACGCCACGCGACTCCTTCCCTTCACTCACGCGGCCAGGCCGCCCGGAAAACACGCTGACCGGTCCGACGTGACCATGAAATCTTCTTAGACCCTACTGTCCCGGCAACGCATGTGGGCGGCTGCGTGATCCCCGGCCGAATCCGCCCAGGGCGAACCCGTCAGCCCCTACCTGACCGCCCGAAAGACACACACAGCGGTCGTACGCCCACTCTCGCCCCGCCCCGACCACTACGATGACGGCGTGGTGTGGGGACCTCCAGGCCGCCCGGGACCGCCCCCGGGCGGAACGCCAGGGCCAGGCGGGCCCCCAGGACCGGGCCGGCCGAACCCGCATGCTCAGCCCACCTGGCCGAGCACCCCCCTACCCGCTCCCTACGCCCCGTCGCCGGAACCCTCCGACCGCGACCCCTTCACCGATCGTTTCACCGATCCCTTCCAGCAGGCCGAGCACGACACCCGCACCACCGTCGCCGCGCCCTGGTGGCCCATGGCCGCACCCGTCCACCGGCAGCAGGCCCTCGCACCCCGCCTCCTCGGCCTTTCCGACCACACCTGGTGGATGTACGGGGCGTGGGCGCACTGGTACCGCTGGCACCCCGCCGACGGCCGCTGGTTCCCCTGCCCGCCCCCACTGGCCACCCACACCCGCCGCAGCGCCTTCTCACCCCGCCACGGCTTCGTGCCGCCCGGTATCCCAGCCGAACTGCTGCCCACCGGGCCCGACTTCACCCACGACTTCGGCACCCCGCTCGCCGTCGCGGGCACCCCCGTGTCAGGAGCGGCCGCCTACCGGCTCCGGCAGATCATCACCGAAGCCGCCCTCGCCGCGCCCCGGGACTACCCGCTCGGCTGGAGTCACTTCCTGCACGGCACCCCCAGCACGGTCGCCGCCACCTGGAGCACCATGCTCTGGTGCGCCGCCGTACCCCTGTTCGACCCCGACGTCGACGCCCACCTGCTCGACCTCTGGGAGCCCTACCTCGCCCAGCCCCACCCCCACCGAGGCCGGCTGCGCTGGCTCGTCCGGCCACTCCTCCGCACCATCATCGGCCTGTACGCCGAACGCCTGCACGCCGGCCGGCCCGACGCCGCCGGGCAGATCGCCCGCTGCATGGCCATGACCGCCCAGGCCCTGCGCGACGACCCCCGCTTCCAGGTCCGCGCCACCGCGCTCCTGGCCATGCTCGAACCCATCCAGCTCAACCCCGCCGTCGACCACCACGCCCTCGGCTACGGCGAACAGTCCGTCGAACGCGAATGGATCAAACGCTGCCCCGCCCCGCTGCTGTCCGCCGTCTTCGGCGACACCGCGCCCGGCGAATGTTTCCAGCTGGCCTTCTATGACCTGGCCGTCGCGGTCGCGCCCATGTGCGGCGACCCCGACAGCACCACCTTCTTGGAACCCCGGCACGCCGCGATCGCCCTGATCGCCGCCGACATGGCCGGTTACCGCCCCGATCTGGCCGGGCTGGTCGGCGCCTGGCTCGACCCCGAGCTGCGCGGCCTGCTCATGTCCGTGCTGGAACAGCCCGGACATCCGCTGCGCCGGCTGTGGCCGACGCGCGGGACGCTGCCCGAGTCCTTCCGGCCCCCGGACGCCTCGACCGCCCTGGACGTGCTCAGCGCCACCGCCGCCCTCGACTTCGCCTGGTGCCGGCTGGCCAAGGACCTCCCCATCCCCCCGGACGGCTTCACCGTCCCCGAAGCCTTCGCCACCATCCTCGACGAACCGGCTGCGCCCGCGGCCAAGGCCATACCCGCGCCTGCCTCGCAGAGCCCCGACGGGCCTCCGGCCGCGCTCCGCGAGAACGAGCGCCCCGACACCGGTCCCATCAAGATCTCCTAGATCCCGGGCGGCCGGTTCTACGAATACGCGGGTGCGTGCGGGTAGGTCGCCGCGAACTCCACCGACCAGTAGGGCAGGAAGACCATGTTCTCCCGCAGTTCCAGGATGCCCTTGCGCGTGCGCCCGTCCTTCGCCCTGTACATCTCCCAGGCGTCGAGGGTCACCGCGGCCGGATCCACGTCGGGAATGGTGAACGACAACCGCGTCCCACCATCGGCCGTCGGCCTGGTCCTGACCAAGGCGCCGCTCAGGTAGTCGGCCGCCCTCCGCAGCGTGGCGGGATCATCCTTGAGCTGCCCCATGCCACTGTTGCATTCGGGGCAGAGCACACCACGCACTCTCCCCGTCTCGTGATCATGATCGACATGCTCTGCCTTCGCGTTGGAGCAGATGGCGCACAGACCCCGCTGTACCGCGATCATGGCCTGCTCGTCCGCACCATTGATGCCGTAACGCTGGCGCAACCGGTAATGGCGCGAGGTTCCAGCCTTCTTCGATCGCGTTCGTTCGGCCCGGCCGGTGAACCCGTCGAGCGCCGATTCTCCCAATTCGAGTTCGAGAAGCCGAGAATGCGAGAGGCCACCCTCGAGATAGTCCGCTGCCAGGCGCAAGCGCCATGCCTCGTCGTCGAACTGACCGAGAGCGCCGTTGCAGCTGAAGCACAGCAACCCGCGGACCAGACCGGTCTCATGGTCGTGATCCACATGGGCCGCCGGTGAACGCAGACAGATGAGGCAAATGCCCCCTTGCTGTTCGCACATCTCGTCTACTTGCTCGGCGGTCAGCCCGTACCGCCGCTTGAGCATGAAACTGCGGACGCTCCCGTGATTCTTGGCCTTGTTCTCTGCCATGGCCACGTTGTGACAGGGCTTGCAGTATGCCGTCAAGCCCGACTTCTCAGCCCGGTTACGACCGAACTCGGCGACGGACTTGGCTTCTTCGCAGCGTGGGCAGTACTTGAAGCCGTCCGGGACGTCCGGGCGCTCCCGGACCTGCTTGCCCTGCGCCGCCATCCGCTTGCGATAGCTCGCCATGGACCGGGCACCGAAGCACGGCTTGCAATATCGGGCGCGCCCGTCAGGCATGCGCTTGTTGAGCCCGAACTCGGCGACGGACTTCGTCTCGCCACAATCCGGGCAGCTTTTTACCGGAGAGATATCGGACTCGGACATGAACAGTCACCCTAGCCTGGTGAACAAGGGCTGGCGGGTGACTATTCAGCGATCACAAAAAGCTATTTTGGAGAGGAGAGCAATTCGTTCCGAATTGGCCGATTCTCAATTCGGACATTTCAGGATCACTCGCCTCCTTTCTGCACGTAGCTCCTTACGAACTCCTCTGCGTTCTCTTCGAGTACTTCGTCGATTTCGTCCAGAATTGCATCGACGTCGTCGCTGAGCTTCTCCTGGCGCTCCTGGACGTCTTCGCCGGTCGTGGCCTGGGTCTCTTCGACCTCTTCGGTCTGCCGGGTGGTCTGCTTCTGTCCGCCGCTGTCCTTCGTCGCCATGTCTTCCTCCACACTCGTGCCGGGTTCCCCCGACCCTACCGTCAGTGACTCAAAACCAGCGGAAGCCATGATCTCTTCCGCCTGCCGTCGACGATCCGGGGCCCTGCCGGGGTTATCGCCCGTGCGCGAACCACTGAAACGGGCAAACCGGTCGCAGATGTTCAACGATCCCGGTGACGCGGCATCCGGGCCTGCCAGCGCGGGCTGCAGCGAGCCGGTGACGCCCTGATGACCGGCACCTACCCCGAGGGCTCAGTTCGGCTCCGAGGGCCCGCATGGGGCCCACGAAGGCCGGGTGGGACGGGAGCCTGCCTCACCCGGGTGGCGCCGGCGCTCTGGTGGCGGAGCTATCAGGTGCCGGTGAGGGCCGCGACGAGTTCGGCGGCGGTGCGGCAGCGGTCGAAGAGGTCACCCACGTGCTCTTTCGTGCCGCGCAGTGGCTCCAGGGTCGGGACGCGCTGCAGCGACTCACGCCCGGGGACGTCGAAGATGACCGAGTCCCAGGAGGCGGCGGCGACCGAGTCGGCGTACTGGCGCAGGCACCGGCCGCGGAAGTAGGCGCGGGTGTCCTCGGGCGGGTCCTCGATGGCCGACTGCACCTCTGCCTCGGAGACGACACGCTCGACCCGGTCCCGGGCCTCCAGCCGGTTGTAGAGGCCGCGGTCAGGCCGTACGTCGGTGTACTGCAGGTCGACCAGTTGCAGCCGCGGGTGGGACCAGGCGAGGCCGTCACGGGAGCGGTAGCCCTCGAGCAACTCGAGCTTGGCGACCCAGTCGAGCTCACGGGACAGCTGCATGGGGTCCTCGCCGAGCCGGTGCAGCACCGACTCCCAGCGGTCGAGCACGTCCTTGGTGTCCTCGTCGACGTCGGCGCCGTAGCGGTCCTCGACGTACTTGCGGGACTGCTCGAGGTATTCCATCTGCAGCTGGACGGCGGTCATCTTCCGGCCGTCACGCAGCGTGAGCAGATGCTTGCAGGTGGGGTCGTGTGAGACCGCCCGCAGGCCGGCCACGGGCATCTCGACCGACAGGTCGACGGTGAGGAAGGAGTCCTCGATCATGGCGAGCACGAGGGCGGTGGTGCCGAGCTTGAGGTAGGTGGAGACCTCGCTCATGTTGGCGTCGCCGATGATGACGTGCAGCCGTCGGTACTTCTCGGGGTCCGCGTGCGGCTCGTCGCGGGTGTTGATGATGGGGCGCTTCAGGGTGGTCTCGAGCCCCACCTCGACCTCGAAGAAGTCGGCGCGCTGGCTGATCTGGAAGCCGGGATCCCGCACATCCTGACCGATCCCGACGCGCCCGGCGCCGCAGTACACCTGCCGGCTCACGAAGAACGGCGTGAGGTGCCGCACGATGTCGGCGAACGGCGTTGAGCGCCGCATCAGGTAGTTCTC
>JAOPYO010000330.1 GCA_025964575.1 Actinomycetes bacterium | reverse complement strand
GCGGCCCTTCGATACTCGTGGATCAGGCCCGCAACGGTATTGCGGCGCTCGATCGCAGCCGTGAGGTCGAGCGGCTGGTCGGGGTCGTGCAGCGGTGGTCCTTGGTCGCGGGACTGGTGATGTGACGGCAGGATTGACCAAGCCTGCAACATCACACGTCGTGCGCCGTCACGGTGCAGGGGTTTCGGTGTCGCCGGGCCCTCCCCAACACGCCGATGACAACGACGCCCAGGACAACGAGGTGTTTGCTGAGGCGCTGGCCGGGATGGCGCCCGGCCAGGCTCGTACGGCCTGGGAGGCGGGGTTACCGCGGGGCTGCAGGTTGTGGTTCGCGATCGACGGCACCCTTATCCGCGGCCCGACGCCGAATGCTCCCCGGGCGTACCCGGCGGAGAACACGCTCTCGCGGAGCCGGTCGGCGGGTGACAGCGTGGCCGAGGGTGCCGATCAGGTGCGGACGGCCTGCTCGGCCAGGAGGCTGATCCGCTCGGTGACCGTGTGGATGACGGAGACGCCGCGTTGGACGCGAGCGAGCAGGATGGCGCCCTGCAGGGACGACAGCACCACGGCGGCCAGCGGCCCGGCCTCCTCCTGGGGCACACCCCAGCCGGTGCACACGATCAGCCCGCCCAGCCACGAGCCGTACACGGTGTCGCTCGCCACGCGGATCGGCTCGTTGTCGGCCGCTGTCTCCAGGGGCGACCGTCGCGATCGGGCATCCCTCGTGGAAATCAGACTCCCCCAGGCTCCGGGCGAACAGCTCACCGAGTCCGGTGATCCCTGCGGTGGGGTTCGGCGCGGCGGCGACCAGGGCCATCATCGTCTCGGTCAGTTCCGCGCCGGACGGGGCGACTGCCTCGACGGCGAACTGCTCTTTCCCGTCGGGGAGGTGGAAGTAGAGCGAGCCCTTCGGGGCCCGGCTGACCGATCAGCGACGAGGCGTGAGGAACCCGCCGACCACGTGGCGGACCTTGTTCACGGCGTCGTTGTCGCCGAGGCGCAACGCGGTGTTCGCGGCGGTGAGCACTGCGTCGATCTGGAAGGCCGTGAGATCGACGTCCAGGTCGGCGACCTCGCCGGCGTTGACGGCTTGTCGCAGCTCGCCGGCGATGAGAGCGAGCCAGTCCTGATGGTGACGGAACAGCGCGTCACGGACCTGCCCCGGTCGACTGTCGAAGTCGGGGAGGTTCGCCGCCCAGAAGCAGCCGCCGGTGAACAGCGGTGTCTCCGCGTAGGAGATCCAGCGTTCTGTCAGCGCGCGCAGCCGGGTGGCGCCAGGTGGCGTGGCCGACGCGGGTCGCACGACCGCATCGAGGAACGCCTCGCGCGCCGACGCGACGGCGGCGACCTGCAATCTCTCCTTCGTCCCGAAGAGGGTCGCGACGCCGCTCTTGCTGAGCCCGAGGTCGGTGGCCAGCCGGCCGATGCTGAGCCCGCTGAGCCCCTTCAGCGACGCGACGTCGGCGGCGTGGCGGGCGATCGCCTGCCTGGCCCGTGCGCCACGCAGGAGGCGTTGGTCGGATGTCCCCGCGCCGAGTCGATCGGACGAGCCCGGGGCCGTGTGGGAGGCCGGCAGTTGCTCTAGCTCGCTCATGTCCTCATCCTGCCACGTTTTGCCAAGTACACACGAACGATCGTACGTTTACTTTGTGACTGCCACAGCGAACTTCCTCACCGAAGAGTCCGACCCCTTCTGCCTGTCGCCGGCGAGCGCCGCGGAGCTCCTCACAGACGCTCCCTGGCGTCGATTCGCAGCGATCGGCGACAGCCTCTCGGCGGGGGCGGGAGACCCTAGCCCGGGCTACGCCGACATCGGGTGGGCTGATCGTGTCGCGGACATCCTTCGCCGCGTGCATCCCGATCTGGCCTACCTGAACACCGCGGAGATCGGGGCGACGACTGCCAAGACGCTGGCGACGCAGGCGGACCGGATGATCGCGTTCGGCCCCGACCTGATCCATGTGCCGTGCGGGGCAAACGATTTGTTTCATCCAGAGCCCGACTTCGCGGCAATCGAGCAGACGCTGCGGCGCGTGTTCGAACTCGCCGCAGGCACCGGCGCGCAGCTGACGACGTTCACGCTGGGCAAAGCCTTCGTGGTGCCGAAATTCCAGGACTGGCGGGACAGGGTGCGCACACTCAACGCCATCACCCGCGAACTGGCCCTCGACCACGACGCCGTGCTCGTCGACATGTGGGACCACCCGATCAATTCCCGGCCGAACTTGTTGAGCTCGGACCGCATTCACTTCTCCACGTCAGGCCAAGCCGTGATGGCCTCCGAGGTCATTAAAGGACTCGCGGGCGTGCTCGACGCGAATCGTTGAAAACGGGATCCGGCAATCCGTGCGACCACGGCGCGCTGGACCCGCGACAGCGGCTGGATCCCCCGGAGAGCCAGGCCGGCCAGTCGAGCTGCGGGGGCGCTGACACTCGACCGATCCAGATCGAAAGAGTCTTTCGAAAGAGTCTTTCGAAAGCTATGTTCTGAGCATGGATGAGTTCGGGCGGCGGAAATTGAGTGATGCGCGTGAGCTGCGGGTGCTGGCTCACCCGCTTCGGTTGCGGATCCTGCAGGTCTTGCACGAGCGAGGGGCCGCGACGGCGACCGAGGTGGCCGAGCAGGTCGGGGAGAGCCCGGCGAACTGTTCGTGGCACCTGCGTCAGCTGGCCAAACACGGCTTCGTCGAGGAATCAGGTGAGCGAAGGGGGCGGCAGCGCCCGTGGCGGCCGACGGGCCGCCCGTTGGAGTGGGGAGACAGCGGGGAGTCCGGCGAGGCGGCAGCCGCCGGCGACGAGCTCAGTGCGGTGTTCATGGAGCAGGAGTTTGGTGGGTTGCGCGCCTGGCAGGCGTGGCGGCGCACGGACCCACCACAGTGGCAGGACGCGGCGAACTTCGTGCAGAGCTCGGCCTGGCTGACCGTCGACGAGCTTGCCGCGGTCAACGCCGAGATCACTGAAATCATGCTGCGCCATCGCGAACGCCTTCTCGATCCATCCAAGCGGCCACCGGGAGCCCGCCGGGTCCGGATGTTCGCCTGGGCGGTCCCCGCCGAGCCGCTGGCCGACGAGGAATCGTGACGAGAACTCTCTTTCGGCATCGCGACTTCCGGCTTCTGCTCATCGGCCTGTCCACGAGCATGATCGGCGACTCGCTGATGCTGCTGGTGTTCGCCATCTGGGTCAAGACCCTCACCGGCTCCAACGGTGCAGCGGCATCGGTCATGCTGTGCATCGCTGCGCCCTACGCGGTGGCCCCTCTGGGCGGCTGGCTGGTCGACCGCGTACGGCATCGCCGGTTCCTCATCGGCGCCAACATCGCCTCGGCGCTGATGCTCCTCCCCCTGATCGGGGTACATGACCGCAGCGACATCTGGATCATCTATCTGGTCGCTGCGCTCTACGGGGTCTCCATGGTCGCCACCGCCGCGGCCCTCAACGGACTGCTCAAGGAACTGCTGGCCGACGAGGTGCTCGCAGCCGCCAACGGAACCCTGCAAACAGTCCGAGAAGGCCTGAGGCTGGGCGGCCCGCTGGCCGGGGCGGTCCTGTTCGCCACATGGGGAGGCGCCGCGGTCGCCCTGGCCGACGCGGCCACCTTCCTCGCCGCGGCCGCCGCCATCACGCTGATGCGACTTCGAGAGAAGCCGCCCGAGCGGAGCGACCTGCACTGGCTGCGTGAAATATCAGCCGGCCTCCGGCATCTGATGGCGGAAACCGCACTGCGCCGCACGATGATCGCCGGGGCGGTCGCATGGCTCGTCATCGGTCTCGGCGAATCGGTGTCCTTCGCCGTCGTCGACCAGGGCCTTCATCGACCACCCGGGTTCATCGGCGTACTCGCCTCCGCCCAGGGTGCAGGCTGCGTCGCCGGTGGTCTGATCTCCGCCCGGATCATCGGCCGCATCGGTGAGCTGGCGGCGACCGGCGTCGGCCTGGCCGCCTTCGGTATCGGGAGCGGCTTGTGCATTCTCGCCTCGCTCCCGACCGTGCTGGCGGGTAAGACAGTTGCCGGCGTCGGATTCGTCATCATCATGATCGGATTCGTCACCATCCTGCAACGCAGGACGCCCCAGCCGCTGATCGGCCGGGTCTCGACAGCTGCCGAGACACTCACCAGCGGCCCACAAACGCTTTCCATCGCAGCCGGTGCCGCTCTCATCTCGCTCGTCGACTACCGCCTGCTACTCGCGGTCATGTGCGTTGGCACGACGACCGCCGCAACTCTTCTGTGGTCCGGCCGAAGACTGACGGCACCTCAGCCGGGGACTCGCGGCTCAAGGGCGCGGACCTGAGGGTCGGCGCGTATGCCGGGCTCTTCGGTCTCGAATAGACCCGCAACCCCTGCCAACCGAGCGACGCTAGGTCTTGGGTCCCGGGCAAGAGGCTCCGGAACCCAAGACTCATCTGCTACCCGAGCTTGATGACCTGGCCCTCCTTGGCGGAGCGGGTGGCGGCCTCGATGATCTCCAGGCCGAGGATCGCGTCGGCCAGCGGCACCGGTGGTGGCGCCTCACCGCGTACGGCTTGCGCCACTCCGGCGTAGAAGTCCTGGTAGGCGCCGGGCTCGGTGGGCTGAGTCCGCATCGAGCCGGGGGTTCCCAGGAGGCCGTACGACTCTGGGGGTTCCAGGCCCCAGCCGTCCTCCAGCGGGGTGTGACCTGTCCGTAGGGCGTCCTCCTGCCCGTCCAGACCCGATACGACATACGCGGCCCGGGCGCCGAGCACCCGGAACCGGGGGCCGAGATGAGCGGCGGTGGCGCTCATCCACAGGTGGGAGCGCAGCCCGCCGATGTGGGTCAGGGCCACGAACACGTCGTCGGCCACGGCCGCCCCGGGCCGCCGTACGTCGATCTCGGCGTACACCTGCTGGGGCCGGCCGAACAGCGTCACTGCCTGGTCGATGAGGTGGGAGCCGAGGTCGTACAGGATGCTGCCGGCATCGCTCGGGTCCGCGCTCTCCTTCCAGCCCGGCTTGATCTTGGGTCGCCACCGCTCGAAGCGGGACTCGAACCGCTGTACGCCGCCCAGCACACCCTCGTCGATGAGCCGGCGCACCGTGCGGAAGTCGCCGTCCCAGCGGCGGTTGTGGAAGGGGATGACGAGCAGGCCTCGCTCGTCCGCCAGCGTGGCCAGCGCCCGCGCGTCGGCCACCGTGGCCGCGACGGGTTTGTCGACCACCACCGGCAGCCCGGCCTCGATCGCCGCCAGGGCCAGCGGCACATGCTGCCGGTTCGGCACGGTCACGACGGCCAGGTCGTACGACCCTGCCGTCTCCCACAGCCGGTCTGGGCTGTCCAGGATTCGCGCCTGCGGGTAGCGGAGTCGTACGGCCTCCTGCCGTTCGGGGTTGCCGGTGACGACTGCGGCGAGGTCCAGCCCGGGGACCGAGGAGATCAGCGGGGCGTGGAAGACCGAGCCTCCGAGGCCATAGCCGATGAGTGCGACGCGAAGAGTCATGTATCGATCATGACATTGGTGTCCTGGCCGGTCAGCGGCGGCGCAGGCCTTCCATCATGATGGACAGCAGCCGGTCGGCCGTATCGGGATCGGCCGACTCCTGTTCCACCGCCCAAGCGACCGCGCTGATGAGAGCGAACACGTCGGACCGCACCTCTCCCGCCACCGTGTGGACGGGCCGCTCGACAGCCGAATCGCTACACCATTCGCTCGACTCGACCGCGCGGGTGCGATCTGCGAGCCGGCGGCCAGGAGATACAGGTGGCTCGGGCGCTCAGGTGAGCTCCACGGGCTCGCCCACGGTCAGCTCGCCGTGCTCTGCCCCGGTACCCGGCCCGCGCTCACCCAGCAACCCGTTGACCAGCGTCTTGCCGATGTCGCTGAGGCCGCCGTCGTGAACCGAGAACGTGCGTCCGGGCTTCAGCTCGCGGACATAGTCGATGAGCTCGGCCGCCTTCGACCATGGGGCGTGCGCCGGCAGCATCAGGGTCTCGATCTGCCGCTCGGGAAGCGTCAGCGCGTCTCCGGGGTGGAAGACCGTGCTCTCCACCAGAAACCCGATGTTGGTGACACGGGGGATGTCGGGGTGGACGACCGCGTGCCATTCGCCGTGCACCTCCACCTCGATGTCCCCGACGGAGAAGGTGTCGCCGTGGCCGACCACGTGCACGCGGTCGCCGAGCCCGTCGAGGGCGTTCGCGACGGAGCGGTTGGCCCAGATGCGCAGCGCAGGGTCGGCTTCGGCGGCGGCCCGCAGCCGGTCCTCGACGAAGTGGTCGGCGTGCTCGTGCGTGATGAGCACCGCATCTGCTCCGTCGAAGGCCGTGGGCGTGGTGAACATGCCGGGGTCGATGACCAGCGTCGTGCCGTTCTTCTCCAACCGGATACAGGCGTGCTCGAGCTTGGTGATCCGCATGATGTCTCTCGTCTCGTGAGGTGCCAGGAACATCGTGCCGCAAACTATACAGCAAGCTGTACATCTTAGCTGTATAGTTCTGGCATGGCAGAGGTGGACATCGTGCGTACGGCGAGCGAGCTGCGGGCCGCCGTCGGCGGTCTCGTACGGCGGGCACGGACAACGGATCAGCTGCCGATGGCACAGGCCGCCGTGCTGGGATATCTCGATCGGGAAGGGCCCATGACGACCAGTGAGCTGGCCCGCGTCCAGCAGGTCCGCCACCAGTCGATGGCCCGGACCGTCACCCTGCTCGTCGCGCAGGATCTCGTCGGTCAGCAGCCCCATCCGCGCGATGGCCGCAAGACCCTGATCGCGCTGACCATGGCCGGCCGGGAGGCGCTCGAGGCCCGTCGCGGGCGGCGGGTGGACTGGCTCGCCGACGCGATAGCCACCGAACTCTCCCCGGCGGAACAAGTGAAACTCACGCAGGCCGTGAAGCTCCTCGCCCGCCTGGCCGCCCACTGACCGCCGCTGCCGGGACAATGGCCGAGGGCCTGAGCGTTCCCACGGGAACGCTCCAGGCCCTCGATCGGTGGCGGATCAGCCGATGTCGCGGCGCCGGAATCCGGCCAGACCGGCGACGGTGAGCAGTGCCGCCAGCAGCGTCAGCGAGATCAGCGGGGCGGCGGTCGGGTCCCCGCCGGGGAGCTTCGGCACGTGGGTGAACGGGGAGACGTCCATCGCCCACTGGCTCAGTTTCAGTACCGGGCCGAGCTGGCCGAGCAGCAGGCACGCCGCGAGGGTTCCCCACCCGGCCATGGCAAGCCGGGGCGCGAATCCGAACAGCACCACCACGATCGCCGCCAGCACCCATGCGGCCGGGAGCTGCACGAGTGCGGCGCCGAGCAGGCGGGGCAGCTGGCCACTGAGGTCATGGGCGCGCAGCCCGTGGGTGAGCCCGGTCGCCAGCCCTGCCACCGCGAGGAGCACGGCGGTGCCGAGCGCGGCGATGACGAGGTGACTCACCACCCACCGGATGCGACCGACCGGGGTCGCCAGCAGCGGCTTCCCCCGGATGTCTGCTCGGGTGCTCATGACGTTGATGGCCTCCGATGATGAGGCGCTGACGGCGGCCGAGCTCAGCGAACGGCTCGGGGTCAGCCCGGCGGCCATCTCCGGCGGGGTGCGTTATCTGATCCAGCTCGGCATGCTGCAGCGCGACCCGGTCCCGAATTCACGGCGCGATCGGTACCGTCTGCCCGACGACGCCTGGTATCAGGCCAGCGCCATCAAGGGCGGCCTCTTCAAGGTGATCGTCGATATCGCCGACGGCGGTATGAAGGCCATCGGCAGCGAGGACTCAGCCTCCGCCGCCCGCATCAGGGAGATGCGCGACTTCTTCGCCTTCATGCAAGCCGAGATGAGCACCCTTATGGACAAGTGGGAGGAGACCCGGGGCTGATCATCCGGGCTCATTCTGTCGACCGGATGCAGATTTCCCTGGTGGACGCCCCGGCACAACGGATCATGCCGGGGCGCGCACCTACCTAGCCGGCTGGACTGTCAGCGCGCGGGCACAAACGACCCTTGACAGGTCGTTCTCGCCGTACCTCTGGAGCTCCCCGGCTGTTCACGTGTTACCGGTCAGCACCTTCAGGAACGGCCGCGCTCCACCAGCATCTTGAACTTCTCCATGTTGTGCTTGACGGTCTGCTTGACGGCGGTGTTGTGGGCGGTGCCGTTCAGCCCGAACGTGTCGCTGAGCTCCTGCGGGTCGTACTCCAGCCGCACCTGGATCATGGTGTGCCTGTCGTCCATGGGACGCAGCTCGATCGTGCCCCCCATGTGCGGGGCGTTCTTGATCCGGAAGCTCATCTGCTCGTTGCGGCGTCCGTCCACGATCTCGGTGTCGCACTTCTGAGAGTGCCCGTTGGCCTTGATCTGAACAGCCGCCTGATCGCTGCCCCGTTTCTTCACGCTCTGGACACCTTCGATGAACTGCGGATAGGAGTCCATCTTGTGCAACTGGGCCCAGACGGCTTCGGCCGGGACGTTGAGCTCGATCGATTCCTGGAGAGTGGTCACGATTGCGTCCTCTCTGCTTTGGTGGTCGGGAAATCCGGGCGGACCCTCGTCCGCTCAGTGCAGAGATACCCCCCGCTAGCCACGATCTGTCACTTTATGTACAAATACTGCTACTCTAAGTAGTAGATATTTGAGGCGAAAGCCGACGCCGAGGGCGATGCTGGTGCGGCGATCCTTGCCGCGATCGTCGGCGGCGCCGCCCGCGACCGCTCAGCTACGGCCGAACCGGCCACAGGCCGGTGAGGTTGACGGCCTCCGCCGGCGTGGCCGCATGCCGGATGCCCGGTACGGGCTCGCCATCGGCGTCGAGGATCCGCCATCCGCCGAGCTGGACGACCGGCACGCGACCGCCCCGCATGGCCAGAGCGACTTCCGAGAGGGTCCCCCACGACCCGCCGACGGCGATCACCGCGTCACCGGACTTCGTGATGACGGCGTTCCGGGCCTCGCCGAGACCGGTGGGAATCACGATCGACAGGTCGTCACAGGCGCCGGTCCGGTCGGCGCCGGACAGGATGCCGACGACGGTCCCGCCCGCCGAGTGGACCCCGCCGGCCACCGCAGCCATCACCCCGCCGTATCCACCGCAGATCACGACCGCGCCCCGCTCGGCGAGCAGCCTGCCCACCTCGAAGGCGTCTCGCCGCTCACCTTCGGCCGCGTCCCGCGGCCCGCAGACCGCCACCTGGATCGCCACGACACTCCCTCTGGCCCTCTGCCGGCCCTCTGCGACGCTTGCGAGCTTGACCTCAACGTTAGTTGAGGTCCTAGGCTGCGGTCGTGTCACCGGCCGAGAACGCCGGAGAAATGATGATGACGCTGAGAGAGAGTCCTTCATGGCCGAGCAGAGCGTGATTCTCGTTACCGGGTCGACCGGCAATGTCGGTCGTCATGTCGTGTCGCAGCTGCTGGACGAGGGCGCTGCCGTCCGCGCGCTGGCCCGTAACCCAGACTCCGCGGGCCTTCCGGAGGGCGTCGAGGTCGTACGCGGTGACCTGTCCGTCCCGGACTCCCTGGAGGCGGGCCTGGACGGGGTCGAGTCGGTTTTCCTGGTGTGGCCCTTCGGTACGGCCGAGGCCGCGCCCGCGGTCCTGGACGCGGTCACCAAGCACGCGCGCCGCATCGTCTACCTCTCGTCGATGGGCATCCGCGATGACCTCGAACAGCAGGCCGATCCGATCACCGGCTTCCACGCCGACCTCGAGCACGTGATCGAGCGGTCCGGGCTGGAGTGGACCTTCCTGCGCCCCAGCGGGTTCGCGACCAACACTCTGGGGTGGGCACGCCAGATCCGCGCCGGCGGTGTCGTGCACGGACCCTTTGGAGCACTCTCCAGGCCGTTGATCCACGAACGGGACATCGCGGCCGTGGCGGTGCGCGCACTCACCGGAGACGGGCACGGCGGGAAGAAACACCTGCTGACCGGTCCCCAGGCACTGACCCAGATCGAGCAGGCGCACACCATCGGAGAGGCGATCGGGCGGCCCGTGCGCTACGAGGAGATCTCGCCGGAAGCCGCACGGAAGCAGATGCTCACCGACGGCTGGCCACCCTCGTTCGCGAACGGCGCGCTCAAGGGCTGGGCCACGATGCTGACGGAACCAGAGCCGGTCCTGTCCACGGTGGAAGAGCTCACCAGAGCACCGGCGCACACGTTCCGCGAATGGGCCACCGACCATGCGGACGACTTCCGGTGAACGCACATCGGCGGCGCCTCGTTCCCTAGCCGGGCACGCGACCAGAGCGGAAAGAGTGCCCGGCACCGCGCCAAGCTGCCCACCGGGCGCTCCCACCTGGGCGGTGCCTGCTTCACCTGGCGGCCGACTCGTCGAACGACGACCAATTTCGATCGACTACTCCCGAGAATCCGGTGGTCCACGATGGACATGGAAGTAACCGCGTGGCATTCGCTGTACAACGCGATGAACGCGCAGGAGGACCGGCGGCCGTTCTCCAAGGCCACGCTGCGGCGCATCGGCGGGTTCGCGCGCCCGCACCGTCGGCAGCTGGCATGGTTTCTGCTGCTCAGTGTGGTGACGGCGGTGCTGGCGGTCGCGACACCGGTGCTCGCGGGCCGGGTCGTCGATGCGATCGTCAAGGGCGCTGAACCCAACGTCGTCGTCAGGCTCGCGGCGTTCATTGCGTTCATCGCGGTGGCGGAGGCCGGGCTTGGGCTGGTGAGGCGATGGCTGTCGGCGGGCATCGGTGAGGGCCTGATTCTCGACCTGCGCACCACGGTGTTCGACCACGTGCAGCGCATGCCGATCGCCTTCTTCACACGCACCCGTACCGGCGCGCTGGTCAGCCGGTTGAACAACGATGTCATCGGCGCCCAGCGGGCGTTCAGCGACACTCTCTCCGGCGTGGTCAGCAACCTCGTGACGCTCGTTCTCACGCTGATCGTGATGATCGGGATCTCCTGGCAGATCACCCTGCTCGCGCTGCTGTTGCTGCCGGTGTTCGTGCTGCCCGCGCGGCGGATGGGCACCCGGCTGGCACGCCTCGAGCGCGAGTCGGCCAACCACAACGCGGTGATGAGCACGCAGATGACGGAGCGGTTCTCCGCTCCCGGGGCCACGCTCGTGAAGCTCTTCGGCCGGCCTGCGGTGGAGTCGGCCGAGTTCGCCGCGCGGGTCCGGCGGGTGCGCGATATCGGGGTGCGCACGGCCATGGTGCAGTCGGTGTTCGTCACCGCACTGACACTGGTCTCGGCGCTGGCGCTGGCCGTCGTCTATGGGCTCGGCGGGTTCTACGCCCTACGGGGACAACTGGAGCCGGGCGCCGTCGTCGCGCTTGCGCTGCTGCTCACCCGCCTCTACACACCCCTGACCGCCCTGGCCAGCGCCCGGGTGGAGGTGATGAGCGCGCTGGTGAGCTTCGAGCGGGTATTCGAGGTGCTGGACCTGAAGCCCCTGATCACCGAGAGGCCGGGCGCTCTACGGGTGCCGGACGGCCCGGTGTCCGTGGAGTTCGACGGGGTGCGCTTCGGCTACCCGTCCGCGGACAAGGTGTCGCTCGCGTCGCTCGAAGAGGTCGCGACCCTCGACACGCGCGGCGGCGTCGAGGTGCTGCACGACGTGTCGTTCCGCGCTGAGCCGGGACAGATGGTGGCGCTGGTGGGATCGTCGGGCGCCGGGAAGTCGACGATCGCGCAGTTGGTGCCACGGCTCTACGACGTCGAGGGCGGTGCCGTACGGCTGTCAGGGGTGGACCTCCGTGACCTGTCCGCCGAGTCGATCCGCGAGACGCTCGGGATGGTGACGCAGGACGGGCACCTGTTCCATGAGTCGGTGCGCGCGAACCTGCTGCTGGCGCGACCTCAGGCATCGGAGGACGAACTGTGGGAGGTGCTGCGCCGTGCCCGGCTCGCCGATCTCATCGCGGGGCTGGCCGACGGGCTGGACACCGTCGTCGGCGAGCGCGGGTACCGGCTCTCCGGTGGTGAGCGCCAGCGGCTGACGATCGCGCGACTGCTGCTGGCGCGTCCTCGGGTGGTGATCCTTGACGAGGCCACCGCACACCTGGACTCCACGTCGGAGGCGGCGGTGCAGGAGGCGCTGGGCGAGGCACTCGTCGGGCGGACCGCGGTGGTGATCGCGCACCGGCTCTCCACCGTACGGGCCGCGGACCTCATCCTCGTGATCGAGGATGGGCAGATCGTGGAGCGCGGCACGCACACCGACCTGCTGGCCCTCGGCGGACGCTACCACGAGCTGTACCACACCCAGTTCGACCAGCCACCCATCACGGAAGCAGTCCGCTGAGCGACCGCTCTTTTTAGGCGTCGCGGATGGTGAACAGCGTGCCGCCGAGGGCCAGGGCCACGACGGTGTAGGCGGCGAGGACGGCGAGTCCGGCCCAGGGGCCGAGCGGGGCGGTGCCCGTTCCGGTGACGGTCGTCTGCACGGCGAGGCCGGCGGTCATGGGTGAGGCCTTTTGGACCAGGTGGAGCGTGTGGGTGGACAGCGGCACGATCAGCGTGACCAGATACGGGCCGTAGAGCATGGTCACGACGGTTCCGATCGCGGAGCCCGCGTGCCGGACGGCGGCGGCGACGCCGGCGCTGAGCAGGGCGACCAGCAACAGATAGAGCACCGTGCCGAGGACCGCGCGCTGCAAGGTGCTGTCGGACAGGGTGGGCTGGGCATAGCCCATGGCAGCCGTGAACCCCCGTCCCGTGAGGACGGCCCGTCCCGCGAGCAGTGCGCCGAGCACGCCCGCTGCTCCGGCACAGAGCACGGTCGCCGTAACGACGGTGACCTTCGCGGTGAAGACCGTGGACCGGCGGGGGTTCGCGGCGAGGGTCGTGCGGATCACCATGGGATGGAACTCCGAGGACACGGCGGCCACCGCGAGCACGACGGCGGCGAGCTGGGCGAAGTGGACACCGGAGAGGGCGAGCGCCACCGTGTCCCTGGCCGGACAGGCACCCGACGGCGGCTGGCAGCGGGGCGCGTCAGTACCCGTGGTGATGAGCGCGGTGCCCGCCACCATGAGCGCGGCCAGCGCCAGCATCGTCCACAGATTGGCCGGCACCGTACGCAGCTTGGTCCACTCGGCGTGCAGGGAGCGCCTCATGCGTCGCGCCTGTTCAGCAGCCAGAACGCGATGCCGAGTGCGGCCGCCGCGTAGCCGCACAGCACCGCGAAACCCGCCCACGGGCCGATCACGTTCTCGTAGGGCATGGGCATGGTCTGCTGAATCGCGAGGCCCGCTATCGGAGTCGCCCGGTTGATCCAGGTGGTGGCGCCGATCGAAGTTTCGGAGGCGACGCTCGGAATCACGATGAGGAGGGCGAAGATCGCGATGATGGCACCGGCGGTACGACGCAGGATCGCGCCGACACCCAGGCTGAACAATGCGATCACGGCAAGGAGGAGCGCGGTGCCGACGATCGCACGCAGCACGGCCGGATCGGTGAGCGACCGATGCGGATAGGCCGGCGGCCGGAAACCGCTCCTGCGCTGGAACGGCTGGGCGAGGAAGAACGCGGCGAAGCTCGCGACCAGACCCGCGACGAAGACGGTGCCGGCGAGCACCACCGCCTTGGCCGCCAGCACCTGGCCACGCCGCGGGCTCGCCGCGAACGTCGTACCGATCGTGCCCGTCTTGTACTCCGACGTCACGAAGAGCACGCCCAGCGCGACCACCGCGATCAAGCCGATCCGTACGCCGATGAGACTTTGCTGGACCGTGTCCATGTCGGTCAGCGTGATGCCTCCCATGCCGACGCGTCCGATATCGCCGCTCCCGGTGACGGTGAACACGCCGCCGTGCCGCTCCGCGCTGCCGGGATTGCTCTCGACGAAGGGGATGCCGCCCTCCGTCGTGCGCATTTCCTCGCGGGTGAGCGGTGGCCGGGTCACATCGGTGTTCTGCCAGCCCGCTGTGGCCTGCCCGGCAGCGGCACGTACCTCGACGTGATCGAATTCGGCCCTGCCAGTGGTGGGGAGCCAGGGGCCACCGAAGGTGCTGGGCCCCATCTGCCTGACGTCGTGCTTGGCCGGTGAGGCGACGAACAGGCCCGCCTGGGCCTGCGCTGGCAGCCCTCTGACGGTGACCGTGCCGACCTTCCGCCAGGATGTGCCGTCGGCGGATTCGTAGCCGGTGATGGCCGGCCCGGCGCGGGTCAGCCTGAGCCAGGGCGGGGCGCCCGCCTTAGTCCCCGCGCTCCCCGCCAGCTCAGTCTTTGCGTCGCCCTGCAGGCGTATGCCGTGCTGCGGGGTGATCATCAGCGCCGCGTACGGCGATCCGCTCGCAGCGTTCGCCTTGATCATGATTCCGGCTTTCGCCCAACCACCGCTGTCCTGCTGCGACAACACCTGGGCGGTGACATTGCCGTCGGCGGTGAGCGGCTGGTGCAGGAAGTAAAACTGGTCGATGGTGAGCGGGCCGTCGTTCTGTTGAGTGTTGCTGAGCGTGGCGGACAGGACAGTGAGCAGCAAGGTCAGGGCGATGGTGGCGAGCAGGGCGAGGCCGGTACTGCGTACCGACCTGAGCTTGGTCCACTCGCCCCGCACGGCTCGGACGGCGGTCCGGGGGGTGCCCCCGGGGGAACCCAGCATCACGCCTCCAGCTCCTCGTCCTTGCTGAGCGGCGCGGTGAACATTGCGTAGTTCTTCGTCAGTTCCATGTAGGCCTCCTCCAGGGAGGCCCGATGCTGGGCGATCTCGGAGAACGGCAGCCCACCCCCGGCGAGCAGGGCGACGACGCGCTCGGCGTCCAGGCCGGTGACCGTCAGCGTGTCCCGGCCGATGACGGCCACGGTGGCACCGGCTCTGGCGAGCACTGTCATCGCCTCGGTGCGCCGGGTAGTGCGCACCATGACCTGGCCGTCGGAGACCGCGGCCAGTAGCTCGCGCACGCCCGTGTCCGCGAGGAGCCGGCCGCGGCCGATGACGATCAGGTGGTCGGCGGTGTCCTGCAGCTCGCTCATCAGGTGGCTGGAAACCAGCACTGTCCGTCCCTCGGCGGCCAGCGACCGCAGGAAGCCGCGGATCCACTGGATGCCCTCGGGGTCGAGCCCGTTGACGGGTTCGTCGAGGATGAGCACCGCAGGATCGCCGAGCAGCGCGCCCGCGATGCCGAGCCGCTGCCGCATGCCGAGGGAGAAACCACCGGCCCGCCGGTTGGCCACCGAGGCCAGGCCGACGAGTTCGAGGACCTCCTCGACCCGCCTGCGGGGCAGACCGTTGTAGTGCGCCATCCACAGCAGGTGATCGCGGGCCCGCCGGCCCGGATGGACGGCCTCGGCATCCAGCAGCGCTCCGACGACGCGCAGCGGTTCGCGCAGCGCGTGGTAGGGCCGACCACCGATGAGGGCCACCCCGCCGTCCGGGGCGTCAAGGCCGAGCATCATCCTCATCGTGGTCGACTTACCGGCGCCGTTGGGCCCGACGAACCCGGTGACCTTCCCGGGGCTCACGGTGAAGGTCAGCTCCTCCACGGCAGCCGTCGCCCCGTAGTGCTTCTTCAGCCCCCGGGCTTCGATCGTCATAATCGCCATGCCGGTGAACCATAGGCGCAGACGCACCGCGGGCCGTCACGGGAGCGAGCCATCTTCGCAGCCCGCGCATCCCCCGCGTGGGGGACGGGGAAGCCCAGCGCCGGGGGACGCCGGATCCGCCGTGCCAGCCGATAATGATCGGTGTGAGCCTGACGAAGCCCTCGACCGGGCGCGGAGCGGCGCTGCTGCGCCGGATCGCCGCCGCGCCCGGTCTGCCTCTCGTGGCCACCGCATTGCTGGGGACGTTAGCGTTGCTGGAGACGGTCCTTCACCCCGGCAGCCCTGCCGGGAATCTGCTCCAGGCTCTGGTGCTCGCCCTGTGCACCACGGCCCCGCTGGCCTTCGCCCGCAGCCAGCCCCTGCCGGCCGGCGCAACCATCACCGTCGCGGTCCTGTTGACCCTGGTGATAGGCCGTCAGCCGACCGTCGCGGGACTGCTCGCCCAGACGGCCGTGCTCTACCTCATCGGACTGCGGCTCTCCCCACGGGCGGCCCTGCTGTTCGCCGTGCCGTTCGTGGCGTACGCGGTGGGGCCGGCCGAATCGGATACGGGCGGCAAGGCCTTCGGCGTGGGGCTGCTGGTTGCGGCGGCGGGTGCGCTCGCCGCCGGCAGTGCGCGGCGAGCCTGCACCGAAGCGGCCGATCGCACCGCGGCCGACTGGGCCTACGCCGACACGGTGCACGCGCACGCCGCCCGCGGAGAACGGGCCCGGATCGCCCGGGAACTCCATGACATCGTCGCCCACCACATCTCCACGATCTCCATGCAGGCCGAAACCGCACGGCTGACCACCCACGGCCTGCCCGCCGAGGGCGCCACCCGGCTGCTCGCCATCGGCGAGACCGCACGGCAGGCGCTCACCGAGATGCGCCGGCTCCTGGGCGTGCTGCGTGACGACGCGGGAGCCGAGACCACCCGCATGCCGCAGCCGGGACTAGGCCAGCTCATCACCCTGGTCGACGAAGCCCGCGACACCGCCGGGCTCGGCATCTGGCTCATCGTCCACGGTCAGGTCACACCCATGGACCCCGGCATCGAACTCACCGCCTACCGGATCGTCCAGGAGGCCCTCACCAACGCCCGCCGGCACGCACCGGGCGCCCCGGTGGACGTCGAACTCCGCTACACCGACGACGCCCTGCACCTTAACGTCCGCGACAGCGGCCCCGGCCGACCCGATATCGCCGCTCCGGACGGCGGGCACGGGTTGCTCGGCATGCGCGAGCGCGCCGCGATGGCCGGCGGCACCCTCCGAACAGGCCACGGCCCAGCAGGCGGCTTCCTCATCGAGGCCGTCCTTCCCGTGCCGAAGCCGGCCGGATGAGCGCCGAGGCGCCGCCCGTGCGCATCGTCGTCGCCGACGACCAGGACATCGTACGGGCCGGATGCGGGGCACTGCTGGACACCCAACCCGACTTCACGGTCGTCGGCAGCGCCCAAGACGGCACTGCAGCCGTACGGATCTGCCGCGAACAGCGCCCCGACATCGTGCTCATGGACGTACGCATGCCCGTCATGGACGGCATCGACGCCACCCGGCGGATCATCGGTCAAGCAACCGGAAGCGGCAGCCCACGCATCATCATGCTGACCACGTTCGACCTCGACGAGCACGTCTACGACGCACTGGACGCGGGCGCCAGCGGCTTCCTCCTCAAGGACATGGCAGCAGAACGGCTCTTCGAAGCCGTACGCGTGGTCGCGGCAGGTGAAGCACTCCTCGCACCAACGGTCACCCGCCGGCTCATCGACGAGTTCACCCGGCTGCGGCCACGCGTGGCCGCAGCCGCGGCACCACTCGCACCCCTGACCCCACGTGAGACCGAGATCCTCCGGCTCATCGCCGAGGGCCTGTCCAACCCCGAGATGGCCGAGCGACTCGTCGTCAGCGCCGAGACCGTCAAAACCCACGTCAGCCGGGTATTGAACAAGCTCGGCGTCCGCGACCGGGTCCAAGCCGTCATCGTCGCCTACGAATCCGGCCTCGTCGTCCCGCGCTCCAGCACCTAACCCCGATGCCGACACATCACCGAGTCCGGATCAATGCAGGTCACACACGATGGATGAAGTCGTCGGCACCCACAGCCCCACCATGGCGTCCCGGCCAGGGCCAGCCCGGATCGCCGGTCACGCCCGACGGCATCCGTGGCGCTGGTCAGTGCTGCTCTCGGTCTGTCTCGGCACCCGAGGTGCGGGAGCGCACGCTGCGGATGACTTCGGATTCGAGCCGGCGGATCCGTTCGCGGGTGACCCCGTAGACCTTGCCGATCTCGTCCAGCGTTTTGGGCTGGCCGTCGGCCAGGCCGAACCGCATGGAGACCACGCCGGCCTCCCGCTCGGACAGGGCGTCCATCACGGATCGAAGCTGCTCCTGCAGGAGCGTGAAGCTGACCGCGCCGGCCGGGACGATCGCCTCGGAGTCCTCTATCAGGTCACCGAACTCGTCGTCGGTCTCGTCCAGCGAGATTGGTTCCCTGCTGTGCCGCTGTACCTCGGGGGACATGTCGAGTTCCGCGGCGAGTTCCTCCGGGGTGGGCTCGCGGTCCAGGTCCTGGAGCATCTGCCGCTGCACGCGGGCCACCTTGTTGATCACTTCGACCGTGTGGACCGGGATGCGGGTGGTCCGCGCCTGGTCGGCCATTGCCCGGGTGATCGCCTGCCGGATCCACCAGGTGGCGTACGTGGAGAACTTGTGACCCTCGGTGTAGTCGAACTTCTCGGCCGCGCGGAGCAGACCGAGGTTGCCCTCCTGGATCAGGTCCAGGAGGAGCATGCCGCGACCGGTGTAGCTCTCGGCCAGCGAGACGACCAGCCGGAGGTTGGCCTCCAGGAGGTGCGCCTTGGCGGCCTTTCCGTCGGTGGCGAGGA
>JAOPYO010000145.1 GCA_025964575.1 Actinomycetes bacterium | reverse complement strand
TGTCGTAAAGAGAGACTCGGGGATCCGGGGGAAGGGCACGCATGCGCCCCGAGCCGTCATAGAGGGCAGGAAGGACACGCATGCAGGAGCTGCGCCTCGTCGCGGTCAGCGAGGACGGTTCATACCTTGTGCTGGCCACCGCGGGCCGAGGCACCCGGTTCACGCTGCCCGTTGACGATCGGCTCCGCGCCGCGGTCCGCGGGCACTTCTCCCGCCTCGGCCAGTTCGAGATCGAAGTGGAGAGCCCTTTGCGCCCCAAGGAGATCCAGGCTCGCATCCGTGCCGGTGAGACGGCGGAGGAGATCGCCGAGTCCGCCGGCATCCCGGTGGAACGCGTCCGCTGGTTCGAAGGTCCGGTCCTGCAGGAACGCGAGTACATGGCCCAGCAGGCGCAGCGCGTCATCGCGCGGCGCCAGGGCGATGCCAGCCCCGGGCCGCCGCTGGGTGAGATGGTGGAGGAGCGCCTCGGCCGCCGTGGCGTGGACCTCGAAGAGGTCGAGTGGGACTCCTGGAAGTGCGAGGACAGCACCTGGCGGGTGCGCCTGTCGTTCTTCGACGACGGCCGCCCGCACGCGGCGGAATGGGTCTTCGATCCGCGTCGCCGGCAGGTGTCGCCCCTCGACGAGGAGGCCGCCCGGCTGTCGTCCCTCGTGCTGGAGGAGCCGGCCGCCCCGACCGTCACTGCACTGGTGTCCCGCCGGCCCGCGATGAAGATCGTGTCCGACTCGCGTTCCGACGTCGCCGCCGAGCAGCGCCGGGAGTACGGCGTCGGGCGCGGGCGGATCGCCGAACCACGCCGTCAGGCCGTCGCCCCGCATCGCCGCGAGTACGTGGCCCCGCCGGAGGAAGAGACCGTCGCGGCCACCCGGGAGCGGTACGTCCCGGAGGTGGCGGAGCCTTACGCTCCCGAGCCAGCGGCCGCACCGCAGGGGGACCTGGGCGCCGCGGGGTATGCCGCGGAGGTTGAGTCGCCGGCCCAGGACGATGGTGTGACGGAGTCCTCCTCGGCGACCGTGGCCGAACCCGAGTGGGAGACTCCCGCCGCCCAGGTCGTTGAACCACCTCGCCCGATCGTGACCGAGGTCGTCACCGAAGTCGTGACGGAGGCTCCCCGCGAGGTCGTGGCGAAGGCCCCGCCCGAGCCTGCCGAACAGCCCCGCGCGGAGCCCCGCGAGGAGGTCACCGCGGTCATCGAACCGGCCGCCGAGCCGCCTGCCGCGGCGTCCGTTGCGGAGGTCGGGGACGTACGGCCGGAGCCCGCACCACAACCGGCCGCACAGCGGGATCCGAAGCCCGCACCGCAGGCCGCCCCGAAGCCCAAACCCAAGCCCGAACCCGTGCCGGAGCCCGAGCCTGTTCCGGTCGAGCCGGTGGCCGCTGAGGCCGAAGAGGAGCAGGTCGCCGCGGCCGCGGTTCCGAAGCCCGCTCCAGCTCCGCCGCCGCCTGTCGAGCCGCCCGCCCGGCCTGTGCGGCGGAAGAATTCGGCGCGCGGCAAACGAGCCTCCGTGCCGTCCTGGGACGAGATCATGTTCGGTGCCCGCCGCCCCGACTGATCACCCGGGCGTTGAGCCCCGCCGGTCCCAGGGCCGGCGGGGCTCACTCCAGGAAGGGGGTGACCCACTGCGGTGTGACCTCTCGGGCGAAGGCGACCGCGTCCTCCTCCGCCAGATCGATCGCCGGGTAACCGCCCTTCCCTGCGCCGACCGCAACCACCAGCGTGGCCAGGCCGGATCGCCGCTGGAAGAGGCTCTGCCGGAACTGCCATGCCACCACGGCCCGATGCTCGACGACCGCCTGGTGGCGCCGGAGCGAACCCGAGCGCACCGCCAGCCGGGTCCCGTCGGTGGCGTGGCCCAGCTGGCGATACCGGTCCAGTCCGAGCGGGATGCAGAGTAGCGCCAGCGCCACACATCCGTATGCCACCAGCAACTGACCGGTGGCCACCGCGATAAGGGCGGCGGCCAGCGGCGGCAGGACGGCCCGGCTGATCCGGCGGCCGCGGGCGGCGGCCGGATGCCGGACGAGCGTCGTGAAAGGCATGGCCTCGGCTCCCAGCACCCGGCCCGCCACGTCCCAGGCGAACGCGCGGGGCGAGGTCGGCAGCAGCCGCCCGCGGTGCTCGGAGTCACGGAGCCCGGCCACGATGGCGCCCAGCCGCACCACCCCGGCGAGCCGTTCGAAGGGGTTGTCGCGCAGCTCGACGCCGCGGATCCGGCGGTGCTCCAGCGACACGCTGCGACGGGTGATCAGTCCACGTTCGGCCACGATCGTGCCGTCCCGATCGCCGCCTTCCCCGCCGACGGCCCGCAGGGTGAAGTCCCAGTTGAACAGCGCGTACACCACGACAGAGGCGACCGGCATCGCGATCACGAGCACTGCCACCGCGATGATGGCGAGTACCGGCGGCAGGCCCACCGCGTCCCGGCCGAGCCGCTCCAGCCGGCTCTGCGTGAGCAGCCCCAGATCGTCGCCGAGGTTGTAGAGGGCCCCGAGCAGGCTCCCGGCCAGGGCGAATGGGGTCAGCACGTACGCACCGCTCAGCGGCGCGTAGAGGTACCACCTGGGCAGCGCCCGGGCATAGACGACGCCCCTGCGCGGCGGCCGCACGGCACCGGCTGCGCTGTCCGTCTCACGCGCCGACCGGCTGAGCAGCACCTGGCGGAGCCGTACGGCCTCCATCCGCGAGACGGCGTTGAGGGTGCCCTCACCCTTGCTCTCCGCCGCGGCGGCCGCGTCGATGTGCACGACGGCCAGGCCGAGAACCCGGTGCGGCAGCGTGGTGCTGATGTCCACACCTCGGATGCGGTCGATCGGGATGTTGGTCACCGACCGGCCGATCAGCGTGCGGCGCAGTTCGATCCGGTCGTCGTACACGGTGTAGGTGAACGTCGCCCAGCTCACCACGTTGTGCAGCAGGCTCAGCGTGACCCCGGCCGCCGTGACGAAGAGCCCGGTCGACAGGCCGCCGATCACGAGCCCCGTCGCCCCGGCGAAGACGAGTGTGACCACCTCCCTGCCCGCCCGGACGAACACCGTCCAGCCGCTCAGCCGCCGGGGAAGAGGCTCACTCATGTCGCATCGTCACGCAGGTCATGGGCCCGGTGGGCGAGGTCGGCGGCCAGCAGGGTCGCGGTGTCGACGGGCAGCCCGGCGACCTTGGAGGAGCCCGCGTGCGAGGCGGTCCGGATGTGCATGGTGGCCAGGCCCAGCGGCCGTTCGATCCAGCTCTGCTCGGTGTCCACGGTCTGGATCCGGCTCACCGGGACCAGCTGCCAGTGCCGGCTGAACCAGCCGGTCCTGGTGTAGACGACATCTGAGCCGACCTCCCAGCGGTGCACCCGGTAGCGCCAGGTCGGCACCACCGCCACGATGACCAGCCCGGCCACGGCCACCCCCGCGGGCAGCCACCGGATATGGCGCACGACCACACTGGGCAGGATCGACCAGTCGAACCACTCGACGACGGCCGCCACCACCCCGGCCTGCACGAGGGTGATCAAGGTGACGATGAGGTATTCCACTGTCCACTGGGCGATCACCCGCCGGGCGGCCCGATGGGCAGGCGGGCGTAGCCGGGCCTGGACCGGAGCCCGGTCCGGAGGCTGCTGGGAGTGGGCCACCGACATCACTCCTCGCAGTCTAGATCGAGCGCGGCCGACCCCCAGCGGACCGCCAAGGGTAAAGCCTCACCGGACCACAGGATCGCGTTGGTCCTGTGGTCCGCGTTCTGTCAGACCCCCGTGCGACGCTGTCAGCGACTTAGCAGCCCTTTGACAGGGCCGTCCGAAAAACTAGTCGCAGATCACAGAGGACGCCGCATAAGTTGACATGTCGCGACCTACGTTCCGCGAGATGTACGGCGTCCAGAACCCGAGGGGAAATGACATGACATACGCCATCCAGGCCGAGGGCCTGGTGAAGCGCTTCGGTGAGACCCAGGCGCTGGCAGGCGTGAGTCTCACCGCTCGCGCCGGGACGGTGCTGGGCGTGCTCGGGCCGAATGGTGCCGGTAAGACCACAGCGGTCCGAGTCCTTGCGACTTTGATCAAACCCGATGAGGGCACCGCCATCGTGGGCGGCTACGACGTGGTGCGCGACGCGCACCGGGTCCGCCAACTGATCGGGCTGACCGGGCAGTACGCCGGCGTCGACGAGATGCTCACCGGCACCGAGAATCTCGTTCTCATCGGCCGGCTGCTGGGCATGCCGCGCCGTGAGGCCAAGAGCAGGGCGGCCGAGCTGCTCGAGCGATTCGACCTCTGGGACGCTCGCGAACGGGCGGCCAAGACCTACTCAGGTGGCATGCGGCGCCGCCTCGACCTGGCCGCGAGCCTGGTCGGCCGGCCGCAGGTCCTCTATCTGGACGAGCCGACGACGGGCCTCGACCCGCGTGCCCGGAGCGGCCTGTGGGACATCGTCCGAGGGCTCACCGAGGACGGGGTGACGGTGCTGCTCACCACGCAGTATCTCGAGGAGGCCGACCAGCTCGCCGACGACATCATGGTCATCGACCACGGCAAGGTCATCGCTCACGGCACCCCGGATCAGCTGAAAACGCAGGCCGGAGGCCAGGTTCTGGAGGTCCGCCCGGTCACCCCGGCCGACGAGATCACCGTCGCCCGGGTCGTCTCCGAGCTGCTCGACACCGCACCCGAGGTCCGGGACGGGCTGGTCAGCGCGCCGATCACCGACCCGTCCGTCATGCCCGCCGTCGTGCGACGGCTCGATGAGGCCGGGGTCGTGGTGAGCGAGCTGGCACTGCGCAAGTCCAGCCTCGACGAGGTGTTCTTCGCGCTCACCGGCCACCGGACCGAGGAAGCCACCGAGGACGGCGACCAGGAACGCGTCAAGGAAGATGCCCTCACATGAGCGAGCTGGAGAGCCGCGGCGGCGGCTGGACTGAGAAGCGAGGAACGAGCGACGAGGGAAGCCGCCGCCCAAAGGCGGCTCGGAAGCGAGCGGAGAACACAGCATGAGCACCCTTACTCAGACGGCGCCCGCACCACTTGCTCTGGACAAGCGGGTCTCCCCCGTCAGCGCTTTCCGCAACACGATGACGCTGGCCTGGCGCAGCCTGGTGCAGATCAAGCACAACCCCATGGAGCTGATCGATCTCAGCATCCAGCCGATCATGTTCGTGCTGCTCTTCGCCTACGTCTTCGGACCGGCGATGGCAGGCAGTGTCTCGGCCTATCTGCCCATCCTGATCCCCGGGATCATCGTGCAGAACGCGCTGTTCGCCACGATGTCGACCGGGGTCGGACTGAACGTGGACGTCACCAAGGGGGTGTTCGACCGGTTCCGCAGCCTGCCCATCTCCCGGACGTCGCCGCTGGCCGGGCGGATCCTCGCGGACATCGCCAAGCAGGCGTGGTCCATGGCCATCCTGCTCACCGTGGGCATCCTCATGGGCTTCCGGATCGATACCACCCCGCTGGCCGTGATCCCGGCATTCGGGATCCTGCTGGCCTTCGCCCTGCTCCTCTCCTGGGCCTCGGTGTTCATCGGGCTGACGGTGAGCGAGCCGGAGAAGGTGCAGGTCTTCGGATTCGTGGTGATCTTCCCGCTGACCTTCCTCAGCAACGCGTTCATCCCGCTGAGCCACAAATACCCTGACTGGATCTACAACGTCATGAAGTACAACCCGGTCTCGCAAATGGTGGACGCGCTCCGCGGCCTGCTGATCGGACATGACCTGCAGGGTCACAGCCAGGCGGTCGCAGCGCCGGCGATCAACGCCCTCCTGTGGGGGTTGGGCATCGCGGCGGTGTTCATCCCACTGTCACTGCGCGCCTTCAAGGGCCGCGTCTGACCCGGCCCGGCCACCCATTACCGAACCGCTCACACCGAACCACTCACCCGAGAAGAGAATGCGCGGTCGCTCCCTGAGAGTGACCGCGTTTCCCATTCGTCATCACATCGGTTGGGTGAGGGGGTGATGGAGCGGCGGACGCTCGACGCCGAGGCGGGTGAGCACCTCGTCCACGGACAGACCTCGGCCACGGTCCGCGGCGGCGTTGAAGCCGTCTTCTCCGAGTGCCGCCCGGCACTCCGCCAGGAGACGGACCTCATCGGAGAGGGACAGGTCGGGCATGCCCCTGATGCCTTCGCCGGCGCCCAGCAGCAGGGCGGCCGTCTCGAAATCCGCGTGCCGTGCGGCCAGATCGGCGAAGCCGGTGATGGTCTGGGCGATGATCGGTGCGTCCAGTGCCGAAAGGGCCTGCCGCAGTGCCTCGATATGCAGGAGTCTGGCGCCCTCGATATCGCCCGCCGCCGCATCGACGTAGGCCCGCCCGGAGGCCATCATCGCCCTGAACTGCGGGGGGCCGGCGACGTCGGCGGCCAACGTCAGAGCGCGGTCCAGATGGTTGCGGGCCTCCTCGAGCCGACCCTCCCGCCGGGCGAACTCGCCTAGCTGATAGTTGACGATGGCCAGGCTCTCGGGTGCCCCGCTGCGATCCGCGATCCGCGACCCTGTGGCGACCAGCTCGCGTGCCCGGTCGCGCTCCCCGAGAAGCCACAGCGAGTTCGCCAGGCGGATGCACAGCATCGGTGTCTCTTCGGCGGTGCCGAGTTCCAAGAGGAATCCCATGGACTCCTCATAGAGCGCGACGGCCCGGCGATGGTCGCCCCGCCAGGCGACGAGCTCGGCCTGCGCGGTGAGGCAGAAGGCCCTCCCCCAGCGGTCGCCCAGCGAACGGAAGGTCACGAGCGCCAGGTCAAGATGGGTCTCGGCGCCGTCCTCTCCTCCCACCCGGCCCATGTTGATCGCGACCTGGCCGTACAGGAAATGGGCCATGCCCCGCAGCCACAGATCAGGATCGTCGAACATCGGCACCAGCTTCAGCAGCGCCTCGGCATCCATCCCGGACTGGAACAGATCCAGCATGGGGCCGAGGAGGCGCAGCACGGGATGGATCGGCTCGTCCTGGAGGGTCTGCGTGATGTCCCGTGCCCGGTGCATCCAGCCGGTGACCTCCTCCATGTCCCGCGCGCCACCGAAGGAGGTGAAGGCACCCAGCGTGCAGGCGATGGCGGTCGTCTGGTCGTCGACGATGCCCGGGAGCGCAAGCGCCTCCGACGCGATCTCGTTGCCCTCCGCGCGGTGCCCGCCCAGCCACCAGTACCACCCGATGGCCGAGACGAGACGCATGGACAGCGTCGCGTCACCGGTCCCGATGGCCCAGCGCAACGCGGCGTGCAGATTGTCGTGCTCGGCCGACAGTTCAGCCAGCGTGCTGATCTGCTCCCGTCCGCGCAACCGGGGCTCGGACGTCTCTGCCAGCCTCAGGAAGTACTCGGCGTGGGCCCGCCGGACGCGATCCTCCTCCCCCGCCTCAGCCAGGCGTTCCAACCCGTACGCCCGGATCGTCTCCAGCATCCGATAGCGGGGCCAGCCGGCACCGGGGCTCGGCCCTTCCCCGTCGGTGACGATGACCAGTGACTTTTCCACCAGCACTGCCAGCGTGTCGAGGTCACTGGAACAGACCGTCTCAGCGCTCTCCACCGTGGCGCCGCCCGCGAAGATGGACAGCCGCCGCCACAGCGTGCGCTCATCGTCCTCCAGCAGATCCCAGCTCCACTCGACGACGGCACGCAGGGTCTGATGCCGGGGCAGGGCGGTGCGGCTGCCCGCGGTGAGCAGACGGAACCGATCGTCGAGACGGGCGGCGATCTGCTCGGGGGAGAGAGCGCGCAGCCGGGCCGCCGCCAGTTCGATGGCCAGCGGCATCCCGTCCAGGGCCCGGCAGATGCGTACGACTCCGGCGACGTTGTCGCTGGTCACCGCGAAACCAGGGCGTACGGCGACGGCCCGGTCGGCGAGCAGCCGTACGGCCGGATACGTCATGGCCTCCCCCGCGTCGGCTTCCGCGTGCGGCAGCGCCAGTGGCTCCACCGGCCAGAGCGATTCGCCGGTGATGCCCAGGGGCTCACGGCTGGTGGCGAGGATCCGCAGGCCCGGACAACCGGCGAGCAACCGGTCCGCGAGCCGGGCCGCGGCGTCGATCAGATGCTCGCAGTTGTCCAAGATGAGCAGCAGCCTCTTGCCTGCCAGCGCGGCGGCCAGCCGATCCAGCGGATCCGCCACCTCGACCCCGGCGACCCTGGCACGCGGCGTGGTGATCAGCACCATCTCCCGCAGCCCGAGGACGGTCAGCACCGCGTGTGGCACTTCGGCGGGATCGGTCACGGGGGCGAGCTCGACCAGCCAGACGCCGTCCGGCACGCGGTCGAGCAACCGCTGCCCGGCCTCCATCGACAATCGGGTCTTGCCCGCTCCGCCCGGTCCGGTCAATGTCACGAGGCGCCCCTCGCCGAGCAGCTTGCCGACCCGGATGAGGTCGGTGTCACGGCCGATGAAACTGGTCAGCTGGGCGCGCAGATTGGTGGACGGCTCGTCGAACATGAGCCCTGGCGGCGCCGGATCCGCCTCTCCGAGCGGCGGTCTGGGATCCGCCTGTCCCGGTGGTGACCCGGGCCGCGCCGGCGAGAGCGCGAGATCGTGGCGTAGCACCGACAGATAGATGTTCTCCAGCTCGGCCGAAGGGTCCACGCCGAGGGTGTCGGCGAGAGCGCGTTTGGTGTCCTCGTACACCGACAGGGCGTCGGCCTGCCGTCCGGCCCCGTACAACGCCCGCATCAGCCGGCCGCGCAGCGGCTCGCGCAGCCGGTGGGTGGCGGTGAGCGCCTCGAGTTCGGGGATCAGCTCGGTGTACCGGCCCAGGGCCAGGTCGGCCTCGATCCGCTCCTCGGTCGCGGCCAGCCACAGGCCCTCGAGCCTCGCGATCGGTCCCTCCGCGAACGGTGCCCCCGCGACATCGGCGAGGGCCGGTCCCCGCCACAGGGCCAGAGCTTCGCGTAGTTCCGCGGCGACGGAGAGTGGGTTCCCGATGCGCCGGGCCCGGCTCACGCGGGTCTCGAAGTCGAAGGCGTCGATGTCCGACCGGGCCACGGCCAACCGGTATCCGGCGGGCCGTGACTCGATGAGCTCGCGACCGTTCCCGAGGGCCGCGCGCAGCCGGGACACCAGGGACTGCAGCGCGTTCGGGGCGCCGACCGGTGGATTCGCCTCCCACAGGTCGTCGATCAGACGCTCCGCGGGGACCACCCGGCCCGCCTCCAGGGCGAGCAACGTCAGCAGCGCACGCAGCCGAGCGCCCCCGACCTCGACGAGCCGCTCCCCGTCGGCGACCTCCAAGGGCCCCAGAATTCCGATCCGCACGCGTCGATTCTCTCTGTTCGAGTGGCATTTCGCTGCACGCGACCACGATATATCGCGTTTGTCGCAGCGACAGGGGAATAGTGGATGTCTCGTGGCGGTTGCGTAAGGCTGAGCGCCGCCTATGCGCGGGACCACTTGAGCGAGGCACCGGCGGGGCGGCGGAGGCCGTACGCTTGAGGGCACGACGGACGAGTCGGCCGGGCGGCCGCGTCGAGGGTCTCGCACCCTCGCCGAGGAAGGTCCGGGCTCCACAGGACAGGGTGGTCGGTAACACCGACCCGGGGTGACCCGCGGGAAAGTGCCACAGAGAACAGACCGCCATCGATCTCAGGATCGGTGGTAAGGGTGAAACGGTGAGGTAAGAGCTCACCAGCGCCCGAGGTGACTCGGGCGGCTCGGTAAACCCCACCCGGAGCAAGGTCAAGAAGGGGAGCCGCAAGGCTCTCCGCGCAGGCGTTCGAGGGCGGCCCGCCCGAGCCTGCGGGTAGACCGCTAGAGGTCGTCGGCAACGGCGACCCGAGATGGATGGCCGCCCCCCGCGCGAGCGGGGACAGAACCCGGCCTACAGGCCGACTCGTCCGCCGTCTGTGCCTCTCAGGTGAGAATGGGGCCCCGTGAGGCAGGGTCCTCGGCATCGTCCTCGGGAGCCTCGTGTGGCACTGTAAGGAACTTCTCCGATCCGGGATCGAGCACGAAGACCTTGGCCGTCTCGAGTTCGAAGAACATGCCGACCAGCTCCAGCCGACCCGACTCGACCCGGTTCCGCAGCCAGGGATACGTCATCAGGTTGTCGAGCTGCTGCATCACGTTGACCTGGCAGAGCCGGGTCAGCGGGGACATCTCTTCGGGCTCAGGCGGGGAGGTCGTGAGGAACTTGGCCAGGCTGTGGTTCCCGTGCTTCAACCAGCGCGACAGCGCGGGCAGGTGATCGGTCTCCGTCCCCCCGCCCAGCAGGCCGGCCATTCCGCCGCAGTGTGAGTGACCGCACACTGTGATGGTGCGCACATCCAGCACATTTGTGGCGTATTCGACCGCGGCGGCCACCGAGTCGTCCGGGCTCTGCGAGCCGTGCCGCGGGACCAGATTGGCCACGTTACGGACGATGAACAGGTCCCCCGGGCCACTCGCGGTGATGATGTTGGGCACCACCCGGGAGTCCACGCAGGTGATGAACAGATGCTCAGGCGTCTGCTGAAACGCCAGCTCAGCCATGATGGGACGGACCAGACGGGCCGTGCGGTCATGGTATTCGCGGACCCCGGCCAGCAGCACGTCGCGCGGCGATGCACCGTCCAGGCCAGGGGGCTGTCGGCGGCGGGCACCCCAGGGGGCCCACCAGCGGATACCCGACGTGCGGCGTACGGGGGTCTTATTACCAGTCACTGCACTTTCGTACCAAGATTCGTGTATTTCGTCTATATCGACCCTACCGCCCGACCTCTCGTGCCCCACCCGCCAGTGATGTATGGCCTCGAAGGCAGCATGGTCCATGAAGTTCACATCGAGGTCCAGATCCACCGGCGCCCCCGGGGGCACCTGGTGCAGGGCGGCGGTCAGGCGCGGCACGCCAAGGAAGGTGAGCGCGCCTTCAACGACGACGTGCCAGCGGCCGTCGCTGCACTCGGTGAACAACGAAAGCCGGGTCAGCTTGCGCAGGGCGAGGCCGGCGGCGACTGCGACACCGATGAGCACGCCCTCCCCGAGTCCCAGGATCACCACGCCCAGCAGCGTGACGGCATAGACCGGAGCCTCACGGTGGTGGCGAAGGTGCCGGACGTGGGTGCGGTCGAGCATCCGTACGCCGGTGGCCATCAGCAAGGCGGCCAGAGCCGCCAGCGGGATCTGCTCGACCACCGGCCCACAGGACAGCGCGAGGATCAGCACCCATGCTCCGTGCAGAACCGCGGAGGCCCGGGAGCGCGCCCCGGCCTGGACATTGGCCATGCTGCGCACCACCACTCCCGCGATGGGGAGGCCGCCGAGCAGCCCAGAGAGGGTGTTCGCGGCACCCTGGCCCGCCAGTTCTCGATCGAGATCGCTGCGCGGAATCCCGGGCGGGCGGATCCGGTCCAGGGCCACACTGCACAACAGCGACTCGACGCCTGCGACCACCGCGACCGACAGGACGGCCCCGACGATGCCCAGGACCGAACCGGCCGGCACCACCGGCGGCTCCCAGCCACCGAGCAGCGAGCCTGGCAGGTCCACCCGTGGCACGTCCCAGCCGAGCGCCCAGGCCGTCCCGGTACCGGCCGCGACCGCGACGAGCGGCCCGGGGATCCTGGGCCTGCGCAGCCGCCCCCAAGCCAGCAGCACGGCGATGGTCAGCAGTCCGATCAGAGTGGCCCGGGAATGGTGCGCGGCGACCTGGCCCGGCAACTCCCGGAGGTTGACCAGGGCGGACCCCTGCGACCGGCCGCCGAGCATGACGTGGATCTGAGCGAGGACGAGAATCACGCCGACGCCCGCCATCATGCCGTGCACGACCGCGGGCGACACGGCCAGCGCCGTCCGGGCCACCCGGAAGGGGCTCAGAAGGAGTTGCAGTAACCCTGCACAGAGAGTGATGGCACAGGTGGCCTGCCAGCCGTAGGTCTGGATGAGCGATGCAACGATCATCGTCAGCCCGGCGGCGGGGCCGCTGACCTGAAGGGCAGAACCGCCAAACGCGCCGGCGACGATGCCGCCCAGGACGGCCGCGATCAGCCCTGCGGCGACCGGGGCTCCCGAGGCGACCGCGATACCGAGCGAGAGCGGGACCGCGACGAGGAAGACCACAAAGGAAGCGGGCAGATCCAGACGAAGAGTGCTTACTTTCGGTGTTTTAATCGTCACCCCACGTATCGAATCACGAATGATCCGATCGTGGGAGGTGGCCGCGCGGGTAAGAGCGGTGGATCAGCGGCGGTAGTCGCGGTAGTTGCTGTCCCACTCCTCCGGGGGACGTTGCGGGTCGCGCGGCGTGCCGTACGGGTTGGAGGTCTCCGGGTCGGAGTAGTCCGGCGGCTTCGGCGTCGAGCCGTACGCCGGGTCGGATCCCCCATAACCGGATCCGTATCCCGAACCGGACTGCGCCGGGGAATCGCCGTACCCGCGGGAACCGGCCAGCGGGTCGGATGCGGTGGGACCGCCGTAGGTGCTGCTACCGGAGAAGTCGCCGTATCGTCCCGGCTCGGCCGGCGGCTGGTTGCCCAGCGGCGAGGTCGAGGTCGGCTCTCGGCTGCCCGAGGTGCCACCGTAACCGGCCAGCGGATCGTCGTAGCGCGGCGGCTCGTAGGCCGGGGCGGTCGGATAACCGTCGGTGGAGTAGCCCCCGGACGACGAGCCGGAGGACCGGTAACCGCCGGTCTCGTAGCCTCCGGTGTCGTAGCCCCCAGACGATGAACCGGTGCCGGTCAGCCGGCCTCCGCTCGGCAGACCACCACTGGGTGTGCTCAGCGGGTCCGGGTCGTACGAGCCCGATGACGAGGAGCCCGACCAGGACGGGCTGGAACCGTACGGGACGTCGCTGCTGGTGTTCAGCGGGTCGTTCAGCGGGTCCACCGGCGCGGCACCGTAGGACGGGAGCGACTCGGTGGGCGACGGGGTCGCCCGGCGCCGGTCGGTCTGGATGCGCTGGAGCAGCTCGTCCACGGTCGGCAGCCGATGACCGTCGGTGTCGACGGCGCCGTTGCCCGCGCCAGGCCCGGGGCCCGATACCGGAGCCGGGGCCGGGACGGGCGGTGGAAGCGGCGCCGGGGCGGGGGTAGCAGCGGCGCTGCCCGACAGGTTGTCGCCATAGGAACCTGACCGGCTCTCGCCGTAGGAGCCTGAGTGGCTGTCGCCGTACGAGCCCGGGGAGCCTGAGAGGCTGTCACCGTACGAGCCCGGGGAGCTCGACAGGCTGTCACCATACGAGCCCGAGGAGCTCGACAGGCTGTCACCATACGAGCCCGAGGAGCCTGAGAGGCTGTCGCCGTAGGAGTAGGCCTGAGTCGAGTCCAGGCTGTCGGCGCGCGCTACCGGAGCGCCCAGCGGGTCGGGCGTCCTCAGCGGACCGGTCGAGGTCGCAGACGGCATGGACGATTGCCGGTCGAACGGATCCGGGCGGGACGACGGGGCCGAGGAGAGCGGCGACAGGGTGGAGTCCAGCGGATCGGACGCGAACCCTGAAATGGGCTGTGGATCCGGCGTGTACGTATCCTGACGCGTCTCCTGGCCGTACGGGTCACGGCTGTACGTATCCTGGCGCGTCTCCTGGCCGTACGTATCCTGGCGCGTCTCCTGGCCGTACGAATCCTGGCGCGTCTCCTGGCCGTACGAATCCTGGCCGTATGAATCCTGCAGGTACGGCTGCGCCGGCATACCGGGAACGGACGGCTCCTGCTCGGGCGGCTGGTGATCGGCCACGGGAACGCCGAGCGGGTCCTCACCGGTCACCGGCTCGTGCGCGTCAGCGTTCTGCCAGGGGAACTTTGGTTTGTCGAAGGTGATGGTGGCCCAGTAGTCGTCGTCGGCCATCTCGTCATTGGCCCGGCCACGGCGCGGCGCCACCCCCTGCGAAGGCGGCTGCGGGGCGCTCTGGGGAGTTGCGATCGGAGCGGCCGTCGGAGCCCCCAGCGGAGCACCCGCGACACGCCGGTCATAGCCGGTGCCGTAACCGTCGCCGATCTCCTCCTCAACCGGCCCGGCCCTGCGGCCACGCGACTGCTGAGGCTCCTGCTCGTCGGTCATCCACTCGTCGTCGTCATCCTGGGTCGCTCGGCTCGCCCGCATTCCGAGGGCTACGAGGACCACTACGAGGATGACGACCGCGAGCAGGCCGAGGACGACGATGTAAGTCATTGCACCACCCATTGCCATGGCCCAGCGACTGGTGTCAGCGCGGCCAGAGGGTCAATCCCGATTATCACTGACGTCCACTCCTCTGGGGACCTCGACCGATTCTGACTGACCGCTATGACCCTTGTCACACCCTTCGCGGACATCAACTTCCACACGACCTGCACCAATTGGCCAATTCGGCCAGCCTGTATCCGGTTCGACCCATCGACCTCGCCCAACGCATCTACCCACCACCGAAGTTCCCGGTGAGCCGGCCCCGTCCGATCGTCCGCTGCGCGATCATCGGCAGCGAGTCCTTCAGCGAGGCGCCTGCCTTCATCGGCACCGGCTCACTCAGGGCGTAGACAGTGAACCGGTACCGGTGCGCCGGCTGCCCCTTCGGCGGGCACGGCGGCTGATACCCCACCGTACCCCCGGAGTTCTTGCCTTCGACCGTCTTGGCGAGACGCGCACCCGCCACCAAGCCGTTGGTGTGCCCGTCGATGTTCGCGACCACCCAGTGGACGTAGGTGCCCCTCGGCGCGTCCGGGTCGTCCACGAGGATCGCGAACGCGGCGGCCCCGTCGGGGTCCGACCAGTTCAACGGAGGGGTTTTGCCCTGTCCCCCCTGATAGGCCGGACAGGCGAACTGGGACGGGATGGGCTTGCCGTCGCCAAAAGCCGGACTGGTCACGGTGAACCAGTCCGACAGATCCGCGCTCCTGGTGCCGACGCCGGCGATCCCGCAGCCGGTCACCAGGACGAGCCCGGCGGCACCGGCGGCGGCCGATGCGAGTGCCTTGGCACGCCTGTATCTAGTCATCATCGTTGTTAACGCTCCCGGGCGATGATCGTACGCTCCGTCCGGCCCGATTCCGCGGATTCAAGCGGGCCGCGCCCCTACCGGTGAGACCTTCACCCCAGCGACCCAGCTTAGATGCTCACCGGGGGCAGAACCGGGCTTTTCGCTCATGACCATGACACATCACGCGACGCTCCCCCTGTGACGTCCAGCATCAGGGGTTGCAAGCCTCCGTAGGGGTCTCAAAGCGAAAGATCAGAGAAGTTCCCGAGGCAACGAACGTTCTATCCTGCCCGTTTTGGAAACTTTGTTGGTTCTTCTATTACCACCGATTGACCCTGGACGTCCCTCCGAGGTAGTTTGTGAATGTCTTCACAAACTAATCTGCGACAAGGAGGCCGTAGTGGCCAGGCGATTCGAGGACACTGCCAGCACCCCGACGGTTTTGCCCCGCCGGACCAGTGGGGCCCCCCACATCCTCATCGTGGGCGGCGGCTACGTGGGCATGTACACCGCTTTGCGGCTGCAGAAGAAGCTGCGTAGCGAGCTGCGGCGCGGCGAGGTGCAGATCACCGTTGTCGATCCCCAGTCGTACATGACCTACCAGCCGTTCCTCCCCGAGGCCGCGGCCGGCAACCTCTCCCCCCGCCATGTCGTGGCGCCGCTGCGCCGGGTGCTCCCCAAGGCCACGGTGTTGAACGCGAGGATGACCGAGCTGAACCATGAGGACCGCTGGGCGATCGTGCAGCCCATCGCCGGCCCGCCCAAGCGGATCTCCTATGACTACCTTGTGATGGCCGCGGGATCGGTGTCCCGGACCCTGCCCATCCCCGGGCTGGCCGAGTTCGGCGTGGGTTTCAAGACCATTGGTGAGGCCATCCACCTGCGCAACCACGTGCTCGCACAGCTGGACATCGCCGAGTCCACCGAGGATGAGGCGATCCGCCGCAAGGCGCTCACCTTCGTCTTCGTCGGCGGCGGGTTCGCCGGTGTCGAGGCACTTGCAGAGCTCGAGGACATGGCCCGCACCGCGACCAAGGACCTCCGGAACGTCAGCGTCCAGGACATGCGATTCGTCCTCGTCGAGGCCGCCGACCGCATCCTGCCCGAGGTGGGTCCCGACATGGGCCGCTGGACCGCCGAGCAGTTGCGCGGCCGTGGCATCGACGTCAAGATGAAGACGTTCCTCAACTCGGCCGCCGGCCAGCGGATCGAGCTGTCAGACGGTAGTTCCTTCGAAGCGGGCACCCTGGTCTGGACGGCGGGTGTCAAGGCCGCGCCGGTCCTGCGCGACACCGACCTGCCGCTCGACGAGCGCGGCCGGGTCAAGGCCACCGAGTACCTCACCGTCAAGGGCCTGGTGCGCGCCTACACGGCCGGCGACAACGCCGCTGTGCCGGACCTCACCACCGACGGCGAGTTCTGCGCGCCGAACGCCCAGCACGCGGTGCGCCAGGCCAAGGTGCTCGCCGACAACATCGTGGCGTCGATGCGCGGCAAGACCCTCAAGCCGTACGTGCACAACTACGCCGGCTCCGTGGCGGGCCTCGGTCTCTACAAGGGCGTGGCGCACATCTACGGAGTGAAGGTCAAGGGCGTCGCCGCGTGGTTCATGCACCGGACCTACCACCTGTCCCGGGTGCCGACCTTCAACCGCAAGGTCAAGGTGCTCGCCGACTGGACCCTCGCACTGTTCTTCAAGCGCGAGACCATCTCCCTCGGGAGCATCGAGCAGCCGCGGGCCGAGTTCGAGCTGGCCAGCCGGGATGACGCCAAGGCAGCCTGACCACCCGCCCCGCCCCTCCGTGATCATGCAATCGTCCGTCGAACGATTGCGTGATCACGGAGGGTTTTTGATCAGTCCAGGTGGTGGGTGTCGTTGAGGCTGCGCAGGACGGCGGGGCCGTCGTCGTACCAATCGATGACCGACAGGGACGACACGTCCAGGTGCATCCGGTAGAGCGCGAGCGGTGGCGCCTCCAGAGCGCGCCGTACCAGCATCTTGATCGGCGTCACATGCGTGACCACCAGCACCGTCTGGTGCCGGTACCGCACCATCAGCTTGTCGAGGGCCGTACCGACCCGGCGTGAGACATCGGTGAAGCTCTCCCCTGCGGGCGGGGCCACCGACGGGTCGGCCAGCCAGGCCTCCATCTCGGCCGGCCAGCGCTCCTGGGCCTCGGCGAACGTGTGCCCTTCCCAGTCGCCGAAGTCGGTTTCGCGAAATCCGTCCTCGACCCGGATCTCGGCGCCCGTGACCGCGGCGATCTCCGCCGCCGTGTCCCTGCACCGGCTCAGCGGCGACGACACGATCACATCGATGCCACGGTCCCCGAGGACCCGTGCCGCCGCCTTCGCCTGGGCGAGGCCGGTCTCAGTCAGCGGGAAGTCGCCGATCCCGGCGAACCGCTTCTCATCCGACAAAGGGGTCTGGCCATGCCGCAGCAAGAGGGTGGTCGTCGGAGTGGCCGTCGCGCCCGACCAGGCCGCTGAGGTCTCCGGCGAGGGCCCGGGTTCAGGTTCGGGCTCCTGATCAGGCTCAGGTTCCTGGATCCGGCGGCTCCAGGGCAGCCCCTTCGCCGCCGCGTCCATCGCCTCATTGGCCAACCGGTCGGCATACGAGTTCTGCGCGCGCGGAATCCACGTGTAGCGCACCGAACCGAGGCCCTTGGCGACCTCCCTGGCCTCCTGGGCCAACGGGATCATGTCGGGATGCTTGATCTTCCAGCGACCCGACATCTGCTCGACGACCAGCTTGGAGTCCATCCGGACCTCGACCGAGGCCTGCGGGGACAGAGACGCGGCCGCCCCCAGCCCGGCGATCAGCCCGCGATACTCCGCGACATTGTTGGTCGCGTGCCCGATGGACTCCGCGACCTCGGCGAGGACCTTGCCGGTGAGAGCATCCTTGACCAGCGCGCCAAAACCGGCCGGCCCCGGATTCCCCCGCGAACCGCCGTCCGCCTCGACGATCAGCTTCTTGCTCATGGCCGCACTCCGTCGTCCCTCACAGTGCTCATGACCGCGCTCCGCGCGGCGGCTCGGGCCGCCTAAAGGCGCCGGCTTCCCTCGTCGCTCGTCCCTCGCTCCTCAGTCCAGCCACCGCCGCGTCCCTCACAGACCGGATTCCGCCGTGCGGACCAGGATCCGGCGGCACTCCTCGCACCGGATGACCTCATCGGCGGCGGCAGCCCTGATGCGGTTGAGGTCGGTCGTGTTGAGCGCGAGATGGCAGCCCTGGCACTGACCCCGGTGGAGTGCGGCGGCGCCGACGCCGAACTGGCCGCGCAGCTTCTCGTACAGCGCGAGCAGGTCGTCGGGGATGTCCTTGGCGACGGCGGTGCGGGCGGCGCTGGTGACCCCCATCTCGTCGTCGATCTCTCGCGCGGCGGCGTCCCTGCGCTCGGCCAGTGCGGTGAGCTCGGTCTGCGCGGCGGAGCGCTCCTCGACCAGGCTGCTGAGGCGCCCCTCGGCAGCCTCATAGCGTTCCATGATCTCGAGCACGACCTCTTCGAGGGCGGACTGGCGGCGCTGCAGCGAAGCGATCTCGGACTGGAGGTTCTCCAGGTCCTTGGCCGAGGTCACCTGGCCGGAGTCGAGCCGCTTCTGGTCCCGGTCGGCGCGCTGCCGGACCTGCTCGACGTCCTGCTCGGCCTTGGACTGCTCACGGTCCAGATCCGCGACGTCGGTCTCGGCGCTGACGACGACGTCCCCCAGCTCGGCGAGACGTGCGTCCAGGCGCTCTATCTCGGCCAGCTCCGGAAGCGTGCGGCGGCGGTGGGTGAGCCGGTCGAGCGCGGTATCGAGATCCTGGAGGTCGAGCAGGCGCTGTTGGGCTTCCGGTGCGGCTTTCACTGTGGTGCTCCTTCAGGCTTACAAGAAAAGGTCCACGCGTCGGTGACGAGCGTGGAGACCCGGGTCGTCAGGTCTAGGGCGCCGGCGACCACCCTCGCCGCGTCGGCCAGCCATGGCCACTCGGTGGCCCAGTGCGCGGCATCGATCAGGGCCGGGCCATCAGGGTGCTCCTGGAACTCCGAGGCCGGATGGTGGCGCAGGTCGGCGGTGAGATAGACATCGACGCCCGCGGCGCGAACCGTGCCGAGCAGGGAGTCCCCCGCTCCGCCGCACACCGCGACGGTACGAATCGTACGGTCTGGATCACCGGCGAGGCGCACTCCGGCCGCGGTGGCCGGCAGCCCCCCGGCGACCCGGGCTGCGAACTCGGCGAGGGTGAGTGGAGCGGGCAGGTCCCCGATCCGCCCGAGACCCCTGCGCGGGTCCTCGGCCGCGGGGGCCAGCGGACGCAGCGGGCCAGGCAGCCCGACGGCGCGAGCGAGCGCGTCGGAGACCCCCGGGTCGGCGACGTCGGCATTGGTATGCGCCGTGTACAGGGCGATCCCGTTCGTGATGAGCCGGTGGATCAAACGGCCCTTGGGCGTGGTGGCCGCCACGCTGTTGACCGGCCGCAGCAGCAACGGGTGGTGGGTGATCAGGAGGTCAGCGCCCCATTCGAGGGCCTCGTCGATCACGGCCGTCACCGGGTCGACGGCGAACATCACCTTGTCGACGTTCTGCGACGGATCCCCGCACACGAGCCCGACCGCGTCCCAGGACTCGGCCCAGGAGGGATCGTAGAAACCCTCGAGGACACCGGTGACGTCGGCGAGAGTGGTGGGCACGTTCCGCAGGTTACCGGTCAACGACCCCTCCTCCGAGCATGGAACACATTCTGGTCACCTGTTCCGTCGGTCCCGCATGCCACGATGCGGACAGGGTGTCCTCTCGGGAGGAGTACGTCATGAATCCCACTGCCGATCGGCCTCATATGCCTGGTTACGGCATCCTCGCTCCCGACGCGGGCACCGGGCTGCTGCCCTGGTCGTGGGCACTGGAGCGGATCGCCGCAGCCCGGAACTTCTGGGTCGCCACGGTCACTCCGGAGGGCGGGCCGCACGCGATGCCCGTCTGGGCTGTCTGGGACGACGACGCGCTGTGGTTCAGCACCAGCGTGCGGTCGCGCAAGGCCCGCAATCTCGCCCACGACCCACGAGTAGTGATCACCACGGAGGACGCCCTCGATCCCGTGGTGATCGAGGGCAGGGCCGAAGTGATCACCGACTCGGCCGCCATCGCACGGTTCCTGGGGCTGTCCAACGCCAAGTACAACGTCGACTACCAGCTCGATTTCCTCGATCCAGCAGTCAATGCCACGATCGTGGTCCGGCCCGAGCGGGCCTTCGGTCTGCTGCAGTCGGACTTCAGCGGATCACCGACCCGCTGGATGTTCAGTGATTGACTGGTGCCGCGGCGTGGGATCATTTCAACGCCATTGAACGTTGGAGCTGGAGTGAAGTCACCGTTTAACCGTCGTCGTCGGCGGTCCAAGGGTCGTGCGGCCAAGCCCAAGGCGGTCGAGGCCGAGGTCGTCGACTGGCCCGAGGAGGGCACCGGCCGTCCTTCGATGATGGCCGCGATCCGCGGTGACGCCGCGGCCGGCGCCGGTTTCGGCGTCGGCGTGTTCGAGGATCTGCACGCCATGTTCAGCGGGGGCAAGAAGATCCAGCTGGAGCAGCAGGAGGCGGAGAAGATGCGCCGCCAGGACGACCACCAGCAGGCCGGCTCGGGCCGCCCCGACCTGGAGTCCGGTGTGATCCGCATCCAGCGCCCCGAAAGAGAAGACTGAGGGATCGCGGGATCACCCCCGAATGATCCTTTAACCGATCTCGCCGGGAACTCGATCCGGCCGCACCGCGTCCAAGGAGCAATCCTTCAGGATCGGAGCGGCGATGGCCCCGCGGCGCTTGTTGACCCCCGCACGTCGGCGTGCTCTCCGGCGCACGAACAGACTCATCGCGGTATGGCTCTGGCTGCCGGTCCTCACCGGCCTCGCCTGGGCGCTCGGCCGCTTCGTGATGCCCGGGTGCGGCATCGACCGGGCCGTGGCCCACTGGGTCCAGCGAATGTTCCTGCCGCACGGCGGGCTGACCGGCGCGACCGGCTGGTTCTGGCTCTGGGTCGCGAGCGGGCTGCTGCTGACCGGCCTTCTGATCGGCTTCAACCGCGACTTCGAGCTCGGGCCCGGCTTCTTCGGGCGCTTCGCCATCGGGGTGGCCATGCTGGCGCTCCTGGGGGCCGCGGTCGTAGTGGTCTGGCCGCTCCCGGCTGCACTCTGGGACAACGACAAGGACGCGGGCCGTTACTACAACGGGGCCACCGTGTTCCACGTGCCGGCCCTGACCGACCCGCCCGGCTCGGTCGCCGATCTGGTGACGGGTTCCCGTCCGGGCAAGAACGGGTGCGACCGGGTCGGCCGGCACGACGTCCCGTCCTGCGTCCACGTGGACAACGCCTATCCCGCGATGCGCTGGGAGACCCGGACGTCGTCACTGGCCTCGGCCCGGACGGCGATGACCCAGGCGGCCTCCCCCGTCCAGGGGGTCGACGTCATGAGCACCTCCCTGACCTACATCTGGGGTACGGCGCCCAACACCGGCCAGTGGTCGGCGGTTCTCGACGGCTCGGGCAGCTCACACCCCACCTATGGCGTGGCCCAGTTCGACGGCACGACCAACTCCACCCAGGTCTGCCGGTTCACCGGTGACCACCGGCTCAACCGCGCCTTCAACGGCACCGGGCTGAACGATCTGCACCATCTGCTGGCCGAGCGCTATCCGAAACTGGTCTTCAACGACGTAGACGTCTGGGGCTACTGCGTGGGCGACCGGCCGGTCATCGCCGTGGTGGTCCAGCGCCAGATCCCGTACAAGAACCGCACGGTGCGGACAGCCGCCGGGGTGCTGCTGCTGAAGGGCACCCCCGTCGGCGATCCCGACATCACCTACAGGCCGAAGGTTCAGCCTGGCGAGCTGCCCGGGCCGGTCTATCCGATCTCACTGACCCGGGTGCAGCGGGACGCCACGTCCTGGGCGGCCGGCCGGGTGAACCGCACGCATTCGTTCGGCTTCCGGATCTCGGACTTCTCCACCCAGAAGGCGAATCCGGGTGAATACCTGCTGCGCGGCGCGGACCACCGGCTGTACTACGTCACCCCGCTCGCCCCGCAGGGCACCAAGTCCCAATCGTTCGTCGCCTATGGAATCGCCCCCGCCGATCAGGTCGAGAGCGGCCGGTTGAACCGGTACGACGTCTACGTCCTGGCCACCGGCGACCCACTGATCGCCAATCTGAACGCCCTCTACGCCAAGGCCGTGCCGTTCGTGCAGCAGACGGGTGCGGAGCTCGAGCAGTTCATCCCGCTGGGCGCCGACCGCTGGCGGGTGTACGGCGTCCGCAGCGGGCAGACCGTGTTCTACATCGATCTGTCGGCGACCGACCAGATCCAGCCGAAGGCCGTCGCCCCCGGCGGCCAGGAGGTCCCCGCTCCCGGGGCCACTGGGACTCCGACGACTCCTTCGGCACCGGCCACCCCCGGGGCTCCCGGAAAGGCCGCCGACTGCGGGAAATCTCCGTCCAAGCTGGACGACAAGCAGCTGGCTCGTTGTCTCGCCGACTTCGCGGACGAACTCCGCCGCCGCTCCGGGGGAGGCTAACCGCAAATACGGACAAAAGCATTGAAAACGCATCGAACATAGTTTCGATAAGTGGTTAGGATGGTGGTGTGAGTACGCATGCCCCGCCGGGCTGGCCCCCCGAGGTTCACCCGCCCGGCTCCGAACGCTTCGAGGACACGGCGATGGCCTGGCTGCTCGAGCTGGTGCCGCCCGAATACCGTCGTTACGGCGTGCTGCGCCGCTATCCGCTGGCGCTGGCCCGGATGGCCTGCCACCACATCAACGCCGATGTCGAGGCGGCCCGGCAGGGTTTCCGTACGGCCCGTATCGAACTCGCCGGAGTGGTCCCTCCACACGGCATCGAAGCCGTCCTCGACACCTACCGGCGTGAGGGCAGCCGGCTCGCGGCCCTGGCCAAGGCCGCCGAACTCGTCGAGACCGCGCTGCGCGGCCCGCACGCCGCAGTCCGATGAGCCTGGGGGCTGAGTGCCGCCCTGACAGCACTCAGCCCCCAGGATCATGCGCCAGGTCGGCGATCACGGGCGCCGGGCGCCGACCGTGAGGAAGCGCGGGGGCCGGCGGGCGACGCCCTTCAGGGCCCCGCCGACGGAGGACCGGATGGCCGGGACGGCGGCCAGCGGCGCGAGCACCACCGCACAGCGGCCGATGGCACGGCCGCCGAGAGCACCTCTGGCGACGGCGGCGTCCAGGGCGAGATCCAGCACCCGTTCACCCCGTACATGCGCGGCGGTCAGCAGCGAGCCGAGCCCGGCCAGGTCGCCGGTTTTCAACAACCCGGCCGCTCGAGCCACGTCGCCGCCGGCAGGGGCGTCCGGCGGCCCTTCCGCCCCCACCTCAATGATCACAAGGCGGAGGCCCGCGGTGGCGAGATCCCACGGCAGGTGGCTGACCCCGTCGTCGCCGGTCAGCAGGATCTTGCGGGCCCGAGCCTGCCAGGCCAGCACCGACAGCGGGTCACCACCGTCCTCCTTGGCCGACACACCGTAGAGATCGCGGAGCGCGAGGGAGACCGCGCAGGAGATCTCCGCACCGGTCAGCAACCCGGTCTCGGCGGGCAGCTCACGGTTGATCACGACCCGGAGCCCGCCGGGACGCCCGGCGGTGATCATGGCGAGCACACACGGCGCGGCCCACGAGGGGGCGGCGTCCAGGGCGGACAGTGGTGTGCGGAAACCCTCGGTGTGGTGGTTCATCGAGTAACACTCGAGCACCCGGTCCGGCAGCGGGGCCGCCGCGACGATCACACCCCACGGCAGCGCCGCGGTGAGCGCGGCTCCCGGCCCGCCTAGCAGTACCACCCCGGCGGGGGCCCGCCAGGCCCCGGCCGGGGCCGACTGATAGGCCCTGGCATACATGAATCCGGTGAGCCGCACCTCGGAGTCGAGGTCCAGCTGAGCGGCGAAGCCTTCCGCCGTAGTCTCTGTCACCCCGCCGCCCTGCGGGCCGACACGCGACAGGCGTTGCCGTGACCACGGACGAAGGGCCGGGTCAGTCGCAACAGCGCGTTCCAGTGGGCGATCACGACAGTTTTTCCAGGCGGTCGGCCGCTTCGACGGCGCCGCCCGCGGCCGCGAAAGAGGACTGGACCCGGCGGGCCGCGGACCGATATGCCTCGTCGGACAGCACCGCCGTGAGCGCCTCCCGCAGCTCGTCCACCCGCACCCGGGAGAACCGGACGGTGATGCCGGCTCCGGCCGCGGCGACCTGGCGGGCGATGACGGGCTGGTCGTCCCGGATCGGGGCGACCACCAGCGGCAGACCGTGCGCCAGGGTCTCACAGACGGTGTTGTGACCACCGTGTGTGACCACTGCGGCCAGGTGCGGCAGCAGCGCCGACTGCGGGACGTGGTCACGGACCAGCACGTTCGGCGGCGGTGCGCCTGACCCGCCGGGCGGTGAGACGAAAACGGCCCGCACGTCCAGCTCGCGTACGACCTCGGCGGCGATCCGGAAGAACCGCTCCCCCACCGGTCCGCTCACCGTGCCCAGTGAGACCAGCACATGGGGCACCGGCGCCTCCAGCCACTCCCACGGGAAGTCGGTGACGGCCCGGCGGCTCGGCATCGGCCCCACGAACGCGAAGTGGTCGGGGAATCGCTCGGTGTCCCCGATGAGCGCCGCGGTGGAGAACGCGAGCACGAGGTGGTCGGAGAACCGCAGGTCCATCGGATCGGTCAGCCCGTGCGCTCGCTGGAACTCCGCCAGCTGCGAGGTGACCCACTCGTCCACCTTGGGCAGCCCGGACGGCGGCTGGACGAACTCGGCGGACGTGGTCGCCGAGGTCGCCCAGGGCAGGCCCCGGCGGCGGGCCACCACCGCTCCGGCCGGCGTCTGCTGGTCCGAGACGATCACATCCGGCCGGAACTCCTCCACGGCCGCCTCGACGGCAGGCACCATGCTGTGCCCCAGCGGGACGATGAAGTCCTCCCACATAAACCGCAGGGCCGTCAGGCCGCGCAGCTTCAGCCAGGCCTCGCGGGCCTGGTCGAGCGTGAACCCCTCGTCCTCGGTGGGGAACAGCCGGGCGCCGGGCTCCAGCAGCGGAGCCACAGTGCCCGGGTGACCTGCCCACGCCACCTGGTGGCCGCGCAGGGTCAGCTCGGCGCCGAGCGCGACCGTCGGGTTGACGTGCCCGTTCAGTGGCGGCACGACGAACAGGAAGCGGCGGGCGTGGGTGTCCTGAAAGGGAGTGACCCCCATCTCCGCGAGGCTCGGCATCGCGGCTCTGCGTGCGCGACTCATGCGCGGGCCTCTTCCAGGACGTTGGCGGCCGGGACCCGCGTACCTGTCAGCCGGGCCAGCCAGGGCAGCAGGGCGTCGAGTAGTTCGCGGGTGCCCTCGCGGAGCACCGTGTGGCGGTGGCCCGCCAGCACGTGCAGGGTGCAATCGGGGACGTGCTCGCCGAGCATCCGGCCGGCGGCGATGACGTCGGAGTGCTGGCCGTATACGGCCAGCACTGGGCAGCTCACATCGGCCAGCTCGGCGGGCCGGACGGGTTCCACCGCCGCCAGGTCGTCCAGCAACGTCGTCCCGTTGATGAGTGCGTCGCAGACGGCGGCCTGCTCACCGCGCTGCCGCCAGCCGATGGCGAAGAGCTGGTCGCCCAGCCGTTCGTACTCCAGGACCAGCGCGGACTTGCTGAGCGTGTTGAGCAGGCTTTCGGTCCACTCGCCGGCTCGGCTGGCCGGGCCGTACGCCTCGATCATCACCAGCCCGGCGATCCGGTCCGGACGGGCCAGTGCCGCGTTGAGGGCGATGACGCCCCCGAAGCTGTTGGCGACGAGATGGACGGGACGGCGGTGGCCGAGTGCGTCGAGCAGGGCGAACAGGTCGGCCACCAGGTCGGCGGCGCCGTATCCGGACTTCGGACGTTCGGACCGGCCGTGCCCGCGCAGGTCGTAGAGGACGGCCTGTGCTCCCGCGGCCGCGACCGGTCCGGCCAGCGTGTAGTAAAAGCTGGACAGGTCGTCGATGACCAGTCCGTGGATGAAGACGACCACCGGCGGGCCCGTCGCGGTGGTCTCGGCCGTCCTCTCATCCTGTGTCGCGTTCAGGGTCTGCACGTGGAACCGGAGTCCCCGCGCGGTCACTTCAGCCATCATCGCTCCCATCTGAGGCACCCAGGAAGTCCGCGAGCAGCGGCGTGAGCCGTGCCTTCGCGCTGATGTGCAGGTCATGGCCACCGCCGAGGATGTGGCAGCGGGCGTCCGGCAGGGCACGGATGATCAGGTCTGCGGCGGGCCGGAAAGGCGAGCGGGACCCGATCACGGCGAGCAACGGGATCCCCGCCAGCCCGCACAGTTCGGTCTCGGTGACCTGCGGCTCGCAGGCCAGGTCGGTCAGCACGGTGGTGCGCTCCAGCAGCACCTGCGTGCCCGGGGTGGGCGCCCCGAGCAGCTTGGTGAGCTCCAACGCCCCTTCGGGGACCCGGTCCCCGCCGGGCGTGTGCTTCCGGATCTGGGCGAAGGGCGGGTCGACCAGGGCCAGCCGGAGGACCCGGCCGGGATGGGCGAGCGCGAAGCGCACCGCGACCACGGCGCCCCAGCTGTGCCCCGTCACCGCGAACGACGGCAGGTCGGCGGTGAGCTCCTCCAGGTCCTGCACCATGCCGGCCGAGTCGTACCCCGTGGGCGTCCGCTCGCTGAGCCCGTGCCCGCGCCAGTCGATCAGCCGTACGGGATGGTGGCGGGCGATCGCCGGGGCCGCGGTGAAGTACCACGAGGCGGCGCTGCCGGTGAACAGACCGTGCAGCATGACCACCGGCCTGTGCGCTCCGCCATTCGCACCGGCCCCGAGATCCACCAGGTGGAACCGGGCCCCCCTGGCGACGACGAAGGTCATGACAGCCGGGACTCGATGTGGGAGACCAGGTCGCCGACCGTCATCGTCATGATCTGCTCGAGGTCCATGCCGGCGATGAAGTCGGGGAAGTCCACCCGCTCGCCATAGCTCCGCTGGAGCTTCTCCGACAGTGCGACGAACTCGATGCTCTCGAGCGCCAGATCGTCGTTCAAGGTCGTGTCGCGGGTCACCTCGAAGTCCAGCAGGAAGTCCTCGCCGACCACGTCGATCAGCGTCCGGACCACTTCGGACAGGACGTCCTCACTCCGTGCCATCTGTGTCATGTGCTCTTCTCTCCTTCTGCTTCCCTGCCGGTCCGCGGCACGGTCCACGTGACGACGTGTCCGTCCGGCAGGCAGGTCTCGACCGCGGTCACCGCGGCGGTGTCACCGCCGGCCCTCTGCTGGAATCCGCCCCCGGCCTTTCGACGGCGACGAGCATCCGGTCACTCGGCGTCTCCGACGAACATGACCTGGACGTCCTCGCCGGCCGCGATCTCGCGGAGCAGGGCGTCCACGCCGGCCTCCGGGTCCATGAGCGCGATGCCCCGGCGGGCGTGCTCACGGGCCAGATCGGGCGAGACCATGCCGCCACCGGCCCACGGGCCCCAGTCGGCCACGAGCACCCGACCGCGCAGCCGGGTGCGCCACACCCTGGCGAGGGTGTCGCAGGCGTCGTTGGCGGCCGAGTGATCGACCTGGCCACGGTTGCCGTAGATGCCGGAGATGCCGCCGAATACCACGAAGAAGCCGATGTCTGGACGGATCGCCGCGGCCAGCGCGCAGGCGCCATCCACCTTCGTCCGGTAGACCCGCGCGAAGGAGTCCGGCTCCTTGTCCCGGACCAGCCGGTCCTCGAGCAGGCCGGCCCCGTGGATCACTCCGTCCAGCCGGCCGTGCCGGGCGTAGACGTCCTGCACGAGTGCCCGTACGGCGGAGGCGTCCCGAACGTCGGCGACGTGGTAGCGGACCGACGCCGCGCTGCCGCGCAGAACGGCGAGGGTCTGGCGGATCTCCCGCTCCGCCAAGATCCGGCGGGTGGCCGTCTCTACCTCGGCGGGCGTACGGCCGCCCTGGGCGACCAACACCCGCCGCAGCTCCACGTCCGTGACCGCGGCGGCCAGCTCCGGGTCCACGACGCGCTCGGGCACCTCGGTGCGGCCGATGAGTTCGATGTGGCAGCCGGTCGCCGCCGCGAGCGCGAGCGAGACGCGGGCGGTGATACCGCGTGCGCCGCCGGTCAGCACGACCACCCCGTCGGCCCCGAGCGGCAGCGGGGCTGCGGCGAGGTGCTGTGTCGGGGTGACCGCGAGGGTACGGCGGGCCCCGCACTCGTAGCCGACCGTCACCGGTGCCTCCGGGGTGAGCAGCTCGGCGAACACCCGCTCCGCCACCAGCCGGGGGCTCTCCTTGGTGTCCACGTCGACGGCCCGGACGAGCACGTCGGGAAACTCCTGGGCGACGGTGCGGGCCAGCCCGCGCAGTCCGGCGCCCGCGGTCGGGTCGGCGACACCGGTGCCGTCGAAGCGGTGCCCGAAACCGCCGGCGGAGCCGGTCGCCAGGACGAGGGAGCGCGCACCGCCGACGAGTGCGTCGCGAATCCCGGCGTAGGCGCCCGGCAGAACCGCCCCACCACCGGGACGCAGCGCGCCGAGGTGGATCAGCCCGTCGGCGGGGCCGTGCGGCTCGACCGGGATGCGCACCCGTGCACCATGGCGCTCGAGCAGGTCGGCGAGCTCCAGCGCGATGCCGCAGCCGTCGTCGACGATGACGAACCTCTGCCCGGCGAAGGCGTCGGACGCGGGTGTGTGCGTGGGCGCCGGAGGCAGATCCTCGACCCGCACCACGTATCGCCGCACAGGCCCGGCCACCGGCTGGTCCCCCCGGACCAGATCGTGATCCTGGGATCGGGCGCCACTCGTTCCGCCTCCGCCTCCGCCCGGGACCGGGACCGGGGTCGGGGTCGGGGTCGGGGTCGGGACCGGGGTCGGTCCGGCAGTGGTGACCGCGGGGGCCGGCGCCAGGACGATTCCCCCGCCGGGATGCCCGGCCAGCTCGGCCTGCCTCAGATGCTCACCGGCGATGTCGTCGGTGCTCATGCCCTCGGGCACTCCCTTGGACGCGCTGCCGGTCACACTGCCCATCACGCTGTCGGACACACTGTGAAGGCAGATCAGCGGAAGGGGGCCGCCCACCCGCGGCGCGGGCACCGCCGGAGCCGCCAAGAACGGCACCTCCGGCACGGCCGGCCCAGTCGGCACGGCCGGCACTGCCGCGCCCAGATAACCGAGCACGACATCCCGCTGGGCGGCGACCAGCTCGCGGGTGGTGCGCAGGTATTCGAGCACGGCCGCGTCGCGGTCCGTGGCCGGCCCGGCCGCCAGGGTGCCCTCGGCGGGCAGCGGCACCCGCTGTGCGGGCCGGAGCGCATTCGTCAGGAAGTGCCCGTCCGCGGTACGGACCAGCTGGCCGTCCACGGTCCAGCCGGGCCGTACGGGCACCTCGCGGGCCGACACGCTGACGGTGCCGCGCCCGGCGAACAGCGGAGCCGGGTCGACCGGGACCCCGGTCGCGGCGAGCTCGGCGAGCGCGAGCAGCAGCCGGTGCAACCCGTCCTGCGTCGCCCCCTCATGGCCACGCCCCGCCACCGCCGGTCCGGGCAGGTCACAGGCGACAGCGGTGTGCGGACGGTCGCCCAGGATCTTCCCGACCAGCTGGGTGAGCGCCTGGCCGGGTCCCGCCTCGACGAACACCCGGGCGCCGGCGGCGTACATCGCCTCGATCTGCTCGACGAACCGGACCGGAGCGGCGATCTGGCCGGCCAGCGTGGCACGCACGGCGTCGGGCTCACTGGCGTAGGGCGCGGCCGTCGAGTTCGACCACACCGGGTAGGCGGGCGAGCGCAGGTCGCGGCCGTCGAGTTCGGCGCGCAGCGTGTGGGCCGCCCCGGCGACCAGCGGGCTGTGGAACGCGCAGGCCACCGGGATGCGCTTGGCGGGGATCCCCCGCCCCGCGAGGGCGGCTATGGCCGCTTCCACGGCGATGGTGGGCCCGGAGATGACGGTCTGCTGGGGCGCGTTGTGATTGGCGATGGCGATCCGATGACCGGCCAGTGCCTCCCGTACCTCCTCGGCGGTGGCGGTGACGGCCGCCATCATGCCGGGATCGTCACCGGCCGCCGAGAGGATGGCATCGGCACGGGCCGCGCTCAACTCGACGAGGTCGCGCTCTCCGAAGACGCCCGCGGCGCTCAGCGCGACGAGTTCGCCATAGCTGTGGCCGCCGGCCATGTCGGGCCGGACGCCGACGCCGGTGAGCAACCGGTGCATGGCCAGCCCGGCGATGCCCAGCGTCGGCTGGGCCACCCGCGTGTCGGTGATGGCCGCCTGCTGCCGCTCGACCTCCTCCGGGGAGAACGCCGCAGGCGGGAACATCGGTGCCGCGTAGCGGCCCTCGGCCAGGTGCAGCAGCCGTTGCAGCCGGGGGAACGCCACGAACAGATCGGCGAGCATGCCCGGACGCTGGCTGCCCTGGCCCGGGTAGAGGAAGGCGACCTTGCCGCCCCTGGGGAAATCCCGCGTCACAAAGACACCGGGGCCGTCCTTGAACTCACGGGCACCGGGCAGCTTGGCGGCCAGATCGTCGAGGTCTTCGGCGACCATCGAGACCTGGACCGGGTCCTGGCCGCCCTTCGAGGCGAAGGTGCGGGCGAGGTCGCGCAACCGCCACGGCCGGCCGGCCTTCTCGTTGACGGTCAGCAGCTCACCGAGCCGCTCCAGCTCCCCCAGCCCGGCGGCGCGATCGGCACCGCGGATGAGGAACAGCTCGGCCGGCCACTCGGCGAGCCCGGAGACCGGTTCCGGGGCGCCGTCATATCCGGCCAGCACCGCGTGGAAGTTCGCGCCGCCGAACCCGAACCCGCTGACGCCGGCGTAGCGCCGGCCCTGCGGGGTGGCCCAGGGCCGGGTCGTCCGGTCGAAGGCGAATGGGCTGCTGCCCGGGTCCCAGTCCGCGGTCGGTCGCTCGAGGTGCAGGGTTCCGGGCCGTATGCCGGTGTACAGGGCGAGCGCGGTCTTGATCAGACCGGCCAGCCCGGCGGCGCACTTGGTGTGGCCGATCTGTGACTTCACCGAGCCGAGAGCCACCGTCCCCGGCTTCGCTCCGCCGGCGATGAACATCTCGGTGAGCGTGGTGAGCTCCGTGCGGTCGCCGACGGCGGTGCCGGTGCCGTGCGCCTCGACCAGGCCGACCTCGGCCGGGGACACTCCGGCACGCTCGTAGGCGCGCTCCAGCGCCAGTTTCTGCCCTTCGGCGCGGGGCGCGGTGAGGCCGAGCGAACGGCCGTCGCTCGATCCTGCGACGGACTTGATGACGGCGTAGACCCTGTCCCCATCGCGCTCCGCGTCCGACAGTCGCTTCAGCACGACGCAGCCGACACCCTCGCCGAGCGCGATGCCGTCGGCCTCGGAGTCGAACGTCGCGCACCGCCCGCTGGGGGACAGCGCGTGCACCGACGAGAACAGCAGATAGTCGTAGATCCCATGGTGCGAGTCGGCGCCGCCGCACAGCACCATGTCGCTGGTGCCGGAGACCAGTTCCTTGCAGGCGGCGTCGAGCGCGGCCAGCGAGGCGGCGCAGGCGGCGTCGACGGTGTAGTTGGAGCCGCGCAGGTCGAGCCGGTCGGCGATCCGCCCGGCGATCACGTTGGTGAGAACGCCGGAGAAGGAGTCCTCCGTCGGCTTGGGCAGTTGCTCGTCCAGCTGTGCGGGCACCTCGCCGAAGCCCCGCGGCAACCGCGCCCGGAAACCGTAGTCGGTGCCCGCCTCCGCGCCGAAGAACACCGAGGTACGGGAGCGATCGAAGGGCCGGTCGGCGTAGCCCGCGTCGGCGAGCGCGCGGGTGGCCACCTCCAGCGCGAGCAACTGCATCGGCTCGACGCTGCCCAGCGAGGTCGGCGGGATGCCGTACGCCAGCGCGTCGAACGGGATCTCCGGCAGGAACCCGCCCCACTTCGACGGGGTCTTGGCCCCGGCCTCAGGGCGGACCGCCGCAAGGTCATGGTAGATCTCGGGGTCCCAGCGCCGCGGGGGGACCTCGGTGACCGCATTGACGCCGCCGACTATGTTCGCCCAGTACTCCTCGGTGTCCTTGGCCTGCGGGAACACGCAGCCGAGGCCGACGATGGCGATGTCCAGCGGAGTGGCCTCGTCCTTCGGCGCGCCGATCCCGAGCTCCGCCACCCGGTCGGCCAGAAACTCGGTGGCCCCGGTGGTGACCTGCTCGTGCAGCCCTATGACGCTGGTCGTGTCCGAACGCAGTGCCGCGACCTGGCCGATCATGTACATGCCCTCGCGCCGCTGCTCCTCGTCCTCCACCACGGCCAGGTGGTCCCCCTCCCGGCGCAGGCCCTTGCCTGCAATCCGCAGCCGGCCGAGGTTGAGGTCCTCCAACTGCTCCCACATCGCCCTGCGGTCGGTCCCGGCCTGCCGCAGCCGGTCCCGCTCCTGTTCGAAGGTGGCGACGTACGGCGTGTTCGCGCACCGCGTGGCGTGTCCCGGCAGGGTCTCCAGAAGCACGGTGCCCGAGCACTCGACGGCGGTCCGCTGGAAACCGGGCAGTATCGCGCCGGCGGCCACGGCCTCGTGGGTGAACAGATAGGACGTGCCCATCAGAACCCGGATGTCGGCGCCCCGCTCGGCGAGCGGGCCGGCCAGCGCCGCCACCATGGCGGCCGAGCGCTCATCGTGGATACCACCGGCGAAGGCCAGCGAGAGCTCCGCCGCGTCCAGGGCCCCGTGCCCCCGCAGAGACTTCTCGAGGATCTCCAGCTGGGTCTCCCAGAGCGGAAAGCTCGCGCGCGGTCCCACCTGCCCGCCGCACTCGGAGCCCTCGAAGACGAACCTCCGGGCGCCTTCGCGCAGAAAACGCTCCAGCAGTCCCGGCGAGGGCACGTACAGGTAGGTCGCGATGCCGGCCTCTTCGAGCGGTGCGGCCTGACCGGGCGTGCCGCCGGCGATCAGGGCGTACGGCGGCCGGATCTCGTGGACGGCGGCGAGCTGGGCCTCGCGGACCTCCGGTGGGACGAAGCCGAGGATGCCGACGCCCCATGGCCGGCCGCTGAGGCGCTCGGCGGTGTCGGTGAGCAACCGCCGGGTCTCCTCGCCGTTCATCAACGCCAGCGCCAGGAACGGCAGCCCACCGTCCTGAGCGACCGCCGCGGCGAACAGCGCCCGGTCGCTCACCCGGGTCATCGGGCCCTGCACCACCGGGTAGACACGGCCGTGCTCGGTCTCCGCGGGGCTGAGCGGGGCGCTGCGGACGGCAGCGGCGAGGTGCGCGCCGATCTGCTCGCGCACCGCTTGGACGATCCCGCCCGCGGTCTTGTGGGTGGCGGCCAGCGGGCCGGCGAAGGCACCGTCCTGGCCGACCGGGAGCAGCCGCGTGCGGAGGCTCCCGGCGCCGAGGTCCGCCGCGACCTCGGCCGGCTCGGGAACCGTGAGACCCGGCCGGGTGTAGATCCGGTGCCCGGACACCACCGTGGTCTCGCTGCCGTCCATCGCGCGGACGGCGGCCGCGACCTCACCGGGCAGATCCATCTCACGGACCAGCGCGAACTGCGCGTCGAGCACGACGCCGCGGGCGCCGCCGGCCACCGCCGCGGCCGCCGTGTGCAGCCCGATGCCACCGGCGGCCCAGAGCGGGACGATCAGCTCCGGATCGGCCGCCAGCCGCTGGATCAGCACGAACGTAGTGAGATCTCCGACCCGGCCGCCGGCCTCACAGCCACGGGCGATGAGCCCGTCGGCGTGGAGACGTACCGCGATCTGGGCCTCTGCCAGGTCGACGACCTCGACGAGCAGTCTGCGGCCCGGCCGGAGGTACGAGCGGGCCTCGGTGAGCGCCAGGGCGTCGGCCACGATGGTGTCGACGGCGTCCGGCAGTTCGTGCGGGAGCACCCCGCAGCCGGCCGGAACCCGGACCCCGAACGCGCCCCGCCACCATCCGGAGACCTCCGCCAACGCGGCGAGCGCCCGGTCCCGGTCACGGCCCAGGTCCAGAACGCCGAGCCCCCCCGCCCTCGCGACCGCCACGGTCAGCCTGGCCGACGGCCGGCCGAAGGGAGTGATCCCCACGAC
>JAOPYO010000297.1 GCA_025964575.1 Actinomycetes bacterium | reverse complement strand
CCTTTTTGTCGTTCGGGACGAACCGGTAGACGAAGCTGTTGGGGTTCTTCGCCTTGCTGCCCGCAGGGGAGCTGCCGCCCGCGTCCTCGACGACCCACAGGTTGCCGGCCGAATCAGTCTGAATACCCTCGAAACCGCCGCGGCCGAACACGCTGGAGATGTCCTGGACTTTGCCGCCCAGGTCGGGGTCCGCCTGCAGGACGGCTCCCTGATTGCCCACCTCGGCGGTGAAGAGCAGCTTCTTCGCGAAGGGGTCCCAGGTCGAGCCGTCGATGTTCGGGAGGGCCTTGCCGTCGGCCGTCTTGCTGGCCAGCAGCGTCACCCGGTGGGCGGCGTCGGCGTCCAGGTTGATCCTGGTGATGTAGCCGCCCGGGCCCATCTCATGCCCTTGGTAGAGGAAATGGGTGCCGTAGTTGTAGTTGGGGTCGGCGCCGTGCAGGCCGCGCAGCCGCAGGTAGGTGTTCTTGTCAGGGTCGGTCTTGCTCGCCTCTACGTTGTGACCCGGGGACTGCACGGCGCCCGGGGCGGGCACGAATGGCCCGTCGGCGTGATAGCCGTAGTACTGAATGTCGCCCGAGGGGTTCTCCAGCTTGTTCGAGCCCTGGGCGACCGTGTGCTCGGCCAGCTGCGGGGAGAGAACGTTAGCGGCAGAGTTGCCGGTCACCTTGGCGTTGGCAGGCACCGAGGTCCAGTCGATGTGGCTGCTGGCGCCGGCCGGGCCCGCGCTCAGGGCCGCCAGAGCGACCGAGGCGCCGAGCGAGATCGACAGGGTGACGGTTCGCTTCTTCGAGATCGTCATGCGTGTTGGTCCTCTATTCCGCCCTCTGAAGGGGCGCACGCAGTCAAGCGGGAAGGTGGATCATTGAGGCCTCCCTGTGGTGGCTCCTACGTGTAGCTCGGATGAACGATCGCCCCGATGGAACCTGCGAGGCCCTGGGAGGCGTTAAATCTGGCGGCATACCGGCCGTGCAGCGGTGGCGGTCATCAGTGGGCCACCCGCTCGTCGGTACCGGGCACCTTGGCGGTGCTGAGGGCGATGCGGTTCCAGGCACCCCGGCACCGTAACCACAGCCACCGACAGTTACCCGATATGACCGAGACACTGATGCTCGCTGATGAAACCGGCAACAGTTGACAACCCCTTCCTTCCCAAGGAGGAGAGCTGTTGTGCGGCGGATCGGCGGCTATATAGTCGGCGAATATGCCAGCGCCATCTGTTCACGTCACCATCCGGCGGATTGCCGAGTTCGATCAACACGACTGGACCGAGATCCACGACTTCGGTTCCCGCTTTTTCGAAGGCGACTTCATCGCGAGCATCCAGGTCAAACAAGACCTGGTGCTGATGCGCGGCGACGACGGACGGTTGCTGGGGATCGGAGCTCTGGAGATGTTCGAGCTCACCTACGGGAAGCGTACGGTCACGGTGATCCACGCCGGCAACGCCGCCTTCGCCGACGAGACCCGCGGGCAAGGCCATGTGCAGCGCATCGGTTTCCGGTACTTCCTGCGGGCGAAGCGGCTACGCCCGTGGCGGCCGGTCTATCTCGCCTATACGACGTTCAGCTGGCGTACCTATCTCATGTTGACCCGCAATTTCGTGCGTTCCTGGCCGCGGCGCAATGCCACGCTGCCGGTGTGGGAAGCGGGCCTTTATGAGCAGCTTGGGCGGCGCTTGCTCGGCGAGCGCTACGATCCGACCGACGGCGTCGCCCGCAATCTGGATCGTCGGCTGCGTCCGGGCATCGCCGCCATTCCGACCCACCTCGCCGCCGACCCGGATCTGCGCTACTTCACGGCCAGCAATGCCGACTATGCCAGCGGCGACGTGCTGCTCTGTCTGGCTCCGCTCTCCCTGGCGAATTGGTGGTCGATCGCACGCCGGATGATGCGGCGACGACGACCTCGCCCCTCTGCCACCTGATCAGGCGACCGCGAGGTCGGCAGCCAGCGATGCCGACCTCGCGAGCGATGCCGCTCAGACTCGTTGGATGACCTCCAAGTCCTCGTCCATCACGAGCCGAGCTTGCGGAAGAACTCGCGGATGTCCTCGATGAGCAGGTCGGGGGCGTCGTGAGCGGACCAGTGGCCGCCCCGGTCGAACTCACTCCAGTGGACGATGTTCTTGTGGTCGCGTTCGGCGAACCTGCGCAGCGGGCGGAAGTCGTAGGCGAAGGAGGCCAGGCCGATCGGGAACGTGGTCGGGTCGGTCGGCTGCTCGGTGCGCTTGCACTCGTAGTAGAAACGGGCCGCCGAGGCCGCCGTATTGGTGAACCAGTAGATCGAGACGCTGGTCAGCACCTCGTCGGGGCTGAGTGCGTCGCCGAGCAACTGACCGCTCCAGGCGAGTTGCCCGGCCGGCGAGTCTGCCAGGGCGTGCGCGATGGTCTGCGGCTGGGCCTGCTGCAGCTTGTCGTGCACCGAGTGCTCGACGAAGGAACCCAGGAACTGCAGGTATTCCATCTCCGCCGGGGCGAGGCCCTCGAACTCGGCCGGGTCCCCCGACGGGAAGGAGAAGATCTGGTTGACGTGCACGCCGATCACGTGTTCGGGGGCCAGCCGGCCCAGCACGGGAGAGATGATCGCGCCGCCGTCGTTGCCGTGCACCGCGTAGCGGTCGTAGCCGAGGCGCTTCATCAGCTCGGCCCACGCCCTGGCCACGCGGTATTCGTTCCAGCCCTTCTCCTTCGTCGGTCCGGAGAAGCCGAATCCCGGGATTGTCGGGATCACTAGGTGGAAGGCGTCGGCCGGGTCGCCGCCGTGCGCGCGAGGGTTACTGAGCTGACCGATGAGGCCCAGGTACTCGAAGGAGCTATTGGGCCAGCCGTGGGTGAGGATCAGTGGGGTCGCATCCGGCTCGGGCGACCTCACGTGGAAGAAGTGGATGTTCTGGCCGTCGATCTCGGTGGTGAACTGCGGGAACGCGTTCATCTTCGCTTCCCAATCGCGCCAGTCGTACTTCTCGCGCCAGTGCTCCATGAGGTTTTCGATGTACGACAGCGGGACGCCGTACTCCCAGCCCGGCGCGGCAGGGCCCTTCTGGACTCCGTCGGTCACCTCGGACTGCGGGAGTTCGTTCGCCCAGCGGGTGCGGGCGAGCCGGTCATTCAGATCATCCAGGTCGGCCTGCGGAATCTCGATCCGGAACGGCTTGATCTCTTCGTTGTTGCTCATGTGGTTCCCTTCGCTGTGCTGACCTGCACAAGCGTTGCGAAGGACGAGTACGCGGCGGTAGTGCCTGGCGCACCGGTTCGGGCGCGGTTCGCAGACGCGTTCGTACGGCTCGCACAACGTATATGTGCATATTGCACGCCCAGGGCATGCGTTGTGCATAATGGTGCGTTCCGGGCGGCCTGATAAGGGGGCTGGGTGTGTGAGCCAGACCCAGGACGTCGGCCGAGCGCCGCGTGTGGTCACGGTGCCGATCCTTCTCTGGCTGGGTCTGCAGTGTTCGTACCGGATCGACCTTCTGCTGTTCGGCTCGGATCCCCCTCTTCCTCCTGGTGTGGTCACCGCGTTCGGCGTGGCCGTCATGGTCATCCTGTTCGGCTTGCAGCTTCCGGTCGTGCTCCGACTCGTCTCGCGCCGTCGCGCGGTCTGGATCCTGGCGGCGCAGGCGATCCTCACGTACATGCCGTACCTGGTCGTGGGTCGGGAATGGGGGCCGGTCTCTGGGCTGTTGATGGCCGCGCTGCTGCTCACGTTCACCGGCTGGATGCGGTGGCTGCTGGCAGCGCTCATCGTGACCAGCGAGTTCGTGATCCGGGTGGTGGTCTTCCCTCCTGAAGTCGACGGCTACCTCCCGGCCTGGGCTGCTCTTACCACTGCGGTGGCGGGGCTGTCGTGCTTCGCGATCGTGCGGCTGGCCGACCTGGTGCGGGAACTTCACGCGACCCGTGCGGAGCTCGCTCCGCTCGAGGTGGCCAGGGAGCGGCTCCGGATCGCACGCAGCCTGCGTGCGGTGCTCGGCACAAACCTGACAATGATCATCCGGATGGGCCGGTTGACAGCCGCCGATCTCGACGGGAGGCGGGTCGCCGAGGTCGTGGCGGTCGCGCGCCGGTCACTGGCCGAGGTCCGGTCGATCGCCGACGACTACCGCGACCGGTCCCTGGCCGCGGAGGTGGAAGCCGCGGGATCGGTGCTGGCGGCCGCCGGTGTCCCTGTCTCGATCGAGGTTTCGCCGGTCCGGCTGCCTGGGCGCGTCGACGCCGCTCTGGCGGCGGTGGTGCGCCGTACGGTGATCGCCGCGCTGCGGAACGGCACACCGGAACACTGCCGCATCGAGCTGGATGGTTCGGCACGGCTGCGGGTGAGCTTCGCAGGTCTGGCCGCGGCGCCGCTGCGGGAGGCACTCGAGGACGCGGCGGAGGAGATCGCCGATCTCGGTGGACGCCTCGACGTCGAGGCTTGTGTGGAAGCGCACATCCCTGCCGGGCATCGTCCCAGCGCCCCGCGGGCGCGGGGGCCGGTCGGGACCGCGCCCTGGCTGGCCTGGGCCGTCCTACTGGTCCTCGAGATCGACCATGCCAGCACGACCGCGCTCAACATGCTCTGGTTCCACAACTTCACGGCGGTGAGGTACGACCCGGTCCAGGTCGTGCTGGCCGTCACCGCGCTGCCGTTGATCGGCGTCCTCCAGCTCCACCACGTCCGTCCGCGCAAGGACGGCTCCCCGCCGCGTGCCTGGCGGTGGACGCTGTCCCTGCAGGTCGTGCTGGTCTTCACGGCCATGGCCGTCATCGGCGACGCCGTTCCCGCGCCCTATGCGGGCCTGGTCGCGGGAGTCATCCTGTTCCACGTACGACCGGTCTGGTCATGGGGCATCGCCGCACTGCTCGTTTTCAGCTCCCCACTCTTGTACGGGCCCGATTCCCCCGTCGGCACGTACCTGATCAGCACCTCCCTCGGCCTGTGCATGATGGTCACGGTCTACGCGCTCTGCCGCCTTCCGGTCGTCGTTCAGCAGTTGGCGGAGGCCCGCCGGGAGCTCGCGCGGATGGCGGTGCTCCAGGAACGGCTGCGGATATCCCGCGATGTGCACGATCTGCTTGGG
>JAOPYO010000252.1 GCA_025964575.1 Actinomycetes bacterium | reverse complement strand
GGTCTCCTACAGCAGCTGGAACGGGGTCAAGGACCACGGCAACAGTTACCTGATCAACAGTGTCCTCAAGGGCGAGCTCGGCTTCAAGGGCTTCGTGGTGAGCGACTGGGCCGGCGTCAAGCAGCTACCCGGTGCGACCTACGCGGATCAGGTACGGACCGCCGTGAACGCGGGCATTGACATGATCATGGTTCCGGACGACTACGTCGGCACCATCAACGCCATCGTCAATCAGGTCAACGCCGGCACCATCAGCCAGGCGCGCATCGACGACGCCGTCACCCGCATCCTCAACGCGAAATTCTCCCTCGACCTGTTCAACCACCCGTTCACCGACCGCACCTACACCCCGCAGGTCGGATCGGCCGCCCACCGGGCGGTCGCACGACAGGCAGTACGCGAGTCGCTCGTGCTGTTGAAGAACACCGGCGTACTACCGCTGTCCAAGACCGGGACGTACAAGATCGTCGTTGGCGGTAAGTCGGCGGACAACCTCGGTTACCAACTCGGCGGCTGGTCGGTCACCTGGCAGGGGGGCAGCGGTACGACCACGACCGGTACGACGTTCTGGCAGGGGCTACAACAAGCGGCCGCCGGGACGAACATCACGCTCCAAAATGTCGGTACGAGAACGAAAGGCCAGTACTCCGGCGATGTCGGCATCTGGGTGGGCGGTGAGACGCCCTACGCCGAGGGCAAGGGCGACTCCTCAACGCTCGCCTTCGGCACCGACAACTCCAGCCAGCTCAGCGACATCTGCGCGCACGTCAAGACCTGCATCGCCATCCTTTACTCCGGACGGCCTGTCATCATCAGCAACCAACTGGCCAAGGCGAACGCCTTCGTCGCGGCATGGTTGCCAGGCACCCAGGCCCAGGGCATCACCGACGCGCTCTTCGGCGGCGGCTTCACCGGAAAACTCCCCGTCAGCAGGCCGAACGCGGTCACCGACGAACCCATCAACAACGGCGACGGTAAAATCCCGCTCTTCCCACTCGGATACGGACTCAGCCCCTACTGAGTGGGCCGCACGACCTGAGTGAGCCGTTCAGCCGACACCGAACAAGAGCCCGCCCGGCACCGCGCACGCCGGGCGGGCTCCGTCACTCCGGAGCCCGCTACGACCTGCACGAATGAGTATTCGGTACCCGCGCATAGACTTTGCTCAACGTCTGTTTGTCCTCGTAGAGCTACGAGAGGTGATGCCATGGACGGGATCGCCGACATGGGGGGCACCGAGGGTTGGGGCCCCACTCATCCGCCGAGCGGCGGTGAGCCGGTCTTCGCGGAATCCTGGCAGGGCCGGGCGTTCGCGTTGACGCTGCTGTCCATCCGGCTGGCGGGACTGAACGTGGACGCGTTCCGGCATACGCTCGAGCGCTTGGATCGAACCGCCTACCTGGCCGACGGCTACTTCGGCCGCTGGCTCAACGCCTCCGAGCTGATGCTCACAGAGAGCGCCATCCTGGCGCCGGCCGCGATCGACGCCCGCGCCCGCAACCTGCGTGGCGAGCAGGTCGAGGAACCGCCGATCCCCGAACCCGCCAAGCCCGACTACGCACCGACCGCCGAGGGCTCGCTGCGCACCGTGGACGCCGCGCCGGCCTTCGCTACGGGCGAGCGGGTGCGTGCCAAGGACATGTCGCCGGCCGGGCACACCAGGCTGCCGGGTTACGTGCGCGGGCACACCGGAGTCGTCGAGCTCATCCAGCCCGCCGCTGTGCTACCGGACACGAACGCGCACTTCCAGGGCGAGAACCCGCAGCACGTGTACTCGGTGCGGTTCGACTCGCACGAGCTGTGGGGTGCCGACGCCGAACCCTTTGCACTCACCATCGAGATGTTCGAGAGCTATCTGGAGAAGACCGCATGACCACCGCCGAATCCGCCGAACGCATTCCCGCGGCGCTGCGTACCGAAGCTCTCGAGCAGCTGCTCACCGAGCGGGGCCTGGTCGACCCGAACGCGCTGGACAAGATCATCACCAACTACGAGACCAACGTAGGCCCGCTCAACGGAGCCAAGGTGGTCGCCAAGGCATGGACCGACCCGGAGTATCGGCAGCGGCTGCTCGACGACGGCACCGCCGCCATCAAAGAGTTGGGCTTCGCAGGGTCGCAGGGCGAGCACATCGTTGTCGTGGAGAACACCGCGACCACCCACAACGTGGTGGTCTGCACGCTGTGCTCGTGCTACCCGTGGCCGGTGCTCGGCCTGCCGCCGAGCTGGTACAAGGACCCGGCCTACCGCGCGCGGGTAGTCAAGGAGCCGCGCAAGGTGCTGTCCGAGATGGGCCTCGAGCTCGCCGACGACGTGCAGATCACCGTCCGCGACTCCAGCAGCGAGGTGCGTTGGCTGGTGCTGCCCGAACGTCCGGCCGGCACCGAGGGCCTGTTTGAGGAACAGCTCGTGCCGCTGGTGACCCGGGACGCGATGGTCGGCGTGGCCAAGGTCAAGGCACCGTGACCGCCCCGCTGGACGTCGAGGGCCCGGCCGCGCCGCCGCGCTCCAACGGCGAGCTGGTGTTCGCCGAGCCGTGGGAGAGCCGCGCCTTCGGCATGGCCGTCACCCTGTACGAGGCGGGCGTGTTCACCTGGCCGCAGTTCCAGGCGGCGCTGATCGCCCGGATCGCGGCCTGGGAGGCCGCACCGACCGAGGGCGAGTGCTGGAACTACTACCAGCACTGGCTGGGCGCGCTCGAGGACGTGCTGGCCGGCGACGGCTCCGTGTTCGCCGACGAGGTCACCGCGCGCGCCCAGACGTTGGCCCAGCGCCCCACCGGCTACGACCACCCGGACGACCACGACCACCCGCACTGATCGTGGCCTTGCCTTCGCAGGTGTGGGTGGCGACACGCCTGCCCATGCGTCGGGGGTTCACGCCGTACGGGTACAGTCGCGCCTGGCATGAACTGACGCGAGGTGCCCCACGTGGGGAGAATCGGGAAGCCGGTGTGACTCCGGCACGGGCCCGCCGCGGTAACCGGGGAGCTGCCATCCACGCGCGTACGCGCAGCCACTGGCCGTGAGGCTGGGAAGGCGGGTGGTCAGGTGTAGATCCGGAAGTCCGAAGACCGGCCTCGCTCCATCGGCCACCGTAAAGGTGGCATGACGCAGCGGGAGCCTGCCCATGAACGCCGACATCTATGACGTCATCCACCGCCGCCGCGACGTGCGCGCCCAGTTCACCGGCGCGCCGATCCCGGAGGACGTCCTTCACCGGATCCTGACGGCTGCGCACGCCGCGCCCAGTGTTGGGCTGTCCCAGCCCTGGGACTTCATCATTGTGAGCGACCCGGCCGTCCGGCGCGCTTTCTACGATCATGTCCAGTACGAACGCGCCGCTTTCGCGGCGACTCTCAGCACGGCTGCCGCCGGCCGCTTCGCCCGGATAAAGATCGATGGTGTACTGGAGTCCAGCCTGTCGATCGTGGTCACCTACGATCCCGAGCGCGGTAGCCCGGCGGTGCTGGGCCGGCACGCCATCGCCGACGCGGGGCTGTACTCCGTCTGCCTGGCGATCCAGAATCTGTGGCTGGCCGCCACCGCTGAGAAACTGGGCGTCGGCTGGGTGTCCTTCTACCGGGAACCGCACCTACGTCAGCTGCTCAGTATTCCGCCGGGAATTCGCCCGGTCGCCTGGCTATGTCTGGGCCCGGTCACTCATCTGGAGGCCATCCCAGATCTCGAACGGCACGGATGGCGCCACCGTCGCCCCCTGGATACCGCAATCCACCGCGACCGCTGGTAGCACGATGGCCGAGCACATCCAAGCCTCGTGGAGGTACCGGTACGAGATAGCCAACCCGATGCCGGGCGGTGGCTCCCTGCTCGTCCGCGCTATGTTGAGTGGCGACAGCGGGAGCCCGGCGAACCGGGCTGAGAGTGCGGCTACCTGTTCCTTTGTGGACGACCGGCCGCAGACCGAAGAACCTGACCGGGTAATGCCGGCGTAGGGAGTGGTCGTTTCATCATGGATACCTCCGTTTCACCTGCCCAGAAGACGTACCTGACCTCCGCATCCGGCCTGCGGGTGCCGGTGCGCGCGATCCCGCTGACCAATGGCGAGTCGGTGACGCTGTACGACACCTCCGGGCCGTACACCGACCCCTCGTACGAAGTCGACGTGGAACGCGGGCTGCCCGCGCTGCGCTCGGATTGGATCACCCGGCGCGGCGATACCGCCGCGTACAACGGCCGGGCCGTACGCCCCGAGGACAACGGCCACGCCACCGGCCCGGCTCGGCTGCCCGCCCGGTCACCACGCCGGGCCACCGGCGGCGCGGTCACCCAGCGGGCGTACGCGCGGCGTGGCGAAATCACCACCGAGATGGAATTCGTCGCCCTGCGCGAAGGGGTGGCGCCGTCCTTCGTCCGGGACGAACTCGCCGCCGGACGGGCAGTGCTGCCCGCCAACATCAACCATCCCGAAACCGAGCCGATGATCATCGGCCGGAGCTTCCTGGTCAAGGTCAACGCCAACATCGGCAACTCCGCCGTCACCTCCTCTATCCATGAGGAGGTCGACAAGATGACCTGGGCGACCCGCTGGGGCGCCGACACGATCATGGACCTGTCGACCGGGCGGGACATCCACACCACCCGGGAGGCGATCCTGCGCAACTCTCCGGTCCCGGTCGGGACCGTCCCGCTCTACCAGGCGCTGGAGAAGGTCGGCGGCGACCCCGCCTCGCTCACCTTCGAGCTGTTCCGCGACACCGTCATCGAGCAGGCCGAGCAGGGCGTGGACTACATGACGATCCACGCGGGGGTGCTGCTGTCCTACGTGCCGATGACCGCACGACGCAAGACCGGAATCGTCTCCCGGGGCGGCTCCATCATGGCCGCATGGTGTCTGGCCCACCACCAGGAGAACTTCCTCTACACCAACTTCCGCGAACTCTGCGAGATCTTCGCGGAGTACGACATCACCTGGTCGCTCGGGGACGGGCTGCGGCCGGGCTCGATCGCCGACGCCAACGATGAGGCCCAGTTCGCCGAGCTCCGGACCCAAGGGGAACTCACCAAGATCGCAGCCTCTTACGACAACCAGGTGATGAACGAGGGCCCGGGTCACGTGCCGATGCACAAGATCAAGGCGAACGTCGACCTGCAGATGGAGCTCTGCGACGAGGCGCCGTTCTACACCCTGGGCCCGCTGACCACCGACATCGCCCCCGGGTACGACCACATCACCTCGGCGATCGGTGCCGCGATGATCGGCTGGTACGGCACGGCGATGCTCTGCTACGTCACCCCCAAGGAGCACCTTGGGCTGCCGGACAGGGACGACGTCAAGGCCGGAATGATCGCCTACAAGATCGCCGCGCACGCGGCCGACCTGGCCAAGGGGCACCCGGGCGCGCAGGCCTGGGACGACGCCCTGTCCGACGCGCGGTTCGAGTTCCGCTGGGAAGACCAGTTCAACCTGGCGCTGGACCCCGACACGGCCCGCGCCTTCCACGACGAGACCCTCCCCGCGACCCCCGCCAAGACCGCCCACTTCTGCTCGATGTGCGGCCCCAAATTTTGCGCCATGAAGATCAGTCAGGACGTCCGGCGCTATGCCGACGAGCATGGGATCGCCGAGAACGAGGCCCTGACCGTGGGGATGCAGGAGAAGGCGGAGGAGTTCAACGCCTCCGGAGGCCAGGTCTACCTGCCCGTGCTGCCCGCGTAGGCGAACGCGCGATCTTCGCCCCGCTCTCCGTGTCCTGGAGAGCGGGGCCGGTCCCGCAGTTCCGGCTATAGCCGCGAGCTGGTGACGGCCCAGGTCCTGGGACGCATCGTCACACCCAGGCGTTGAAGTCACTCTTGCGGATCAGGCAGTGGACGCCTTTCACATCGTCCACGACCTGGGAGATGACAAAGTCAGCGGCTGCGCTCAGGTAGGCATACCCCACATCCGTCGGCACCTGGTACATGTCCGCGAGAAGGCGGAGCGCCTCACGGACGGCCGCCCGCATCGCCTCGTTGAGGTCACGGTGCAGGCCCACTGCCAGCCAGTGCGTGGCGGTCTCGCCGAACGGACGGTCCAGTTTTCCGAGCAGCTTGCGGCTCTCGGAGGCCGGCAGCACCGTGACGCGCAAGGTCGCCCGCAGTGGCGCCTCCA